>DASQAM010000001.1:0-4169 GCA_035635735.1 Gemmatimonadales bacterium
TCATGGCGAGGTAGAGGGACAGTCCGGACATCGTGGGCAGGTGGACGTCCAAGAGGACCGCGAGTGCCGACTCCGTCCCTAGCAGCTGGTAGGCCACATCCGGGCTGCCGGTGCTCAAGACGTGGTATCCGAGGTCGCCGAGCACGCTTTCCAGCGAGCTTCGCAGTACGGCGTCGTCGTCGACGACGAGGACGGTGCCCAAGGCGGCGATCATGGCAGTGCACAATGGGTGTAACGGGCCCGGGAGGCAAGTGATCGAGGTCACGCTGGGGGCGGATCGGGCCTGGTGGTCCGACTGGTCTTCAAAACCAGCTGGGGTCCTTCTGGACCTCGGTAGGTTCGATTCCTACACGCTCCCGCCACGCTCTGTCCTATTTGTGTCGCACCTCCGCGACATGGCTGCGGGGAACCTGCGTCAGTCACTCACACCGCCTTCAGGACGTCGGCTGCGGCCCGTGGCACTCCCCTTGCGTTAGGACCGGTCGGCTCGCGGGGAGCGAGCCGTGCCCCCTTCTTCGCTCAGTCATGAGGAACGAAGATCAGGATTGTGGGCTCCCGGCCACTCCCCGCGGCGCCGCCACCCGCCGCCTCTACCCCAGCACCTCCCGGACCTTCTGCGCCAGCGCCGCAGCGCTGAACGGCTTCTGCAGAAACGCGAGCCCCCGCTCGAGCATTTGATGCCGGCCGATGGCCGCCGCAGGGTAGCCTGACATGAACAGCACGCGGGTTCCGAGTCGCCGGGCGGTGAATTGCGCGGCGAGCGCCCGGCCCCCCACCCCCGGCATCACGATATCCGTCAGCAGCAGATCCACGGCCTGGGAGGTGTCGGCGAGCGCGAGGGCATCCTCGGGGCGGGCGACCGCGATGACGGCGTAGCCGTGGCGCTGAAGCACCTGGCGGGCCACGGCCCGCACCGCGTCCTCGTCCTCGACGAGGAGGATCGTCTCAGTGCCCCGGAGCGACACGATCGGCGCCGGCGTCGGGAGCACGGGCGCCGGTCCGGGGGCGCGCGGTAGGGGCAAATAGATCTTCACGCTCGTGCCCAGTCCCGGCTCGCTGTACACCCACACGAATCCGCCGCTTCTCTTCACCACCCCATAGACCGTCGCGAGGCCGAGCCCGCTGCGGGAGCTACGATCTCGGGTGGTGAAGTACGGCTCGAACAGGTGCGCCCGGGCCTGGGCATCCATCCCGGTCCCGGTGTCCGTGACGGCCAAGAGCGCGTAGTGACCCTGTGGCATGAGGCGGTGGTCCGCGGCGTAGGTCTCGTCGAGCACGACGTTCGCGGTTTCGATCGTGATCTTGCCGCCATCTGGCATCGCGTCCCGCGCGTTGAGCACCAGGTTGAGCAGCGCCTGCTTGAGCTCGCGCAGGTCGGCGGTGATAGGGCTGAAGCGCGGCTCCAGGGCGGTCGCTACGGCAATCCGGTCGCCGGCGAGAGCGGACAGCTCCTGCTCCGTCGTGCGCACCAAGTCATTCAGGTCCACGAGCTCAGACTCGAGCGGCTGCACGGCCCCGAGTTTGAAGAGACGACGCGTCAGCTCGGTGGCACGCTCGATGGCTTCGCGGATCGCCACAACCTCCCGTCGGCGGGGGTCGTCGGGCCCGATGTCCTCGAGCAGCAAATCACAGTTGGCGGTGACCGCCGTAAAGACATTGTTGAAGTCGTGCCCCACGCCGCGGGCGAACCGCGCCAGCGCTTCCAGCTTGTTGGCTTCCCGCAGCCGGGCCTCGAGGGCTTCAGTATCCATGTCCGTGGCCTACAAGAAAGGCGCGGACCCGACACTCTGGCAATAGCCGGCCGGCCGTCGCCAAAATGCCCACCAGCCGGTATGTTGTCCCTCACTTCAACTCCTGGAGCAGCTGGCATGCGGGCCGTTCTCTTTCTCGTCGCGCTGCTCGCCGGGCGCCGCGGGCCCGGTCCCGAAACGCTGCCCGATGCCACGGTCGTGGTGGACTCCGGCGCGCATGAGCTCGTGATCCAGCTGCCCGCGGTGGACGTGCCGGCCGCGGGCTCGGGCGGCGAAACCATGGTCGGGTTGCCGCTGTGTCAAGTCCTCGTCCCGCTGGATGCGTCGCTCCATAGCTCCCGCGTGGAGGTGGTGGACGGGTCGGGGCGCCTCCTGCCGCACGAGATGCTGCATCACTTCAACCTCAGCGATCCGGACCACCGGGAGCTCTTCCTCCCGATCGGTCTGCACCTGCTCGCGATGAGCCGGGAGACCCCGGCGATCACGATCCCGCGCCTGCTGTTCGGACTCCCGCTCGCACGCGGTCAACGGCTCATCGCCGGCGCGATGCTTGCCAACCGCTCGGGCGTGGCCTATCGCCGCGTACACGTGCGGCTCGTGCTGCGCTACGTTCCCGGCGGCCGTCCCTGGCCGCTGTACCGCACCTATCCCTGGGCCATCGACGTCCAGTTCCCGCTCGGTCGCCCGCCCACGGGGAGTAAGGCGTTCGATCTCCCTCCCGGCCACACGGAGCGATTCTGGGAAGGCAGTCCCGCGATCCCGGGTACCATCCTCGGCCTGGGAGGCCACATGCACGATTACGGGGTCAGCCTCGAGCTGAAGGACATGACGACCGGCACCGTGGTGTGGCGCGGCACCCCGGTCACCGACGCGGCCGGGCGCGTCATCACGTTCCCGCTGACCCGCTTCTACAACTGGCGCCGCCTCGGGGTGCACGTCGTCCCGGCGCACCGCTACCGGCTGACGGCCGTGTATGAGAACCCGACCGGCCGGCACATCCGCGACGGCGGCATGGGGGCGGTGGCCGGATTGCTCGTGCCCGACCACGGGGCGGTGTGGCCTGCGGTCGATACGCGGGATTCGCTGTACCAGCAGGACCTGGCAGCCACGATCCGTTCCGGCAACGCAGAGATGATGGCGGACATGATGATGGGGCACCACGCGGATCCCTGAGGCAAGTTGCCGAAGGGGGTGTAGCCTGGATCACGCTCGCCGGGACGCTACCCGACGTATGTTCGACCGTGCCCGGAATGCAATGGGGTCGTCTCCAGGTGGACGTCAACTGCGCGTTGCGGCGCGGGGCGTGGTACCGCGTAGCGCGGCTCGCCTCGCTCGAAGCCATCCTCGACGTCAACCACAGATCCCTCAAGGTCCCCCACTACCTCGTTCAGGTCGTCTCGCGGCCACCCACGCGGTGGTCCGTCGTGCCGCGCCCCGCCGGGGCCGGCGAGCTGCCGGCCGAATGGGGTCCGCAGTACGGCGTGTGCCCGAGCTGTCGGGAGCGCGCGGCGCTGCACGGCCGTCCGCGCCGCCTCGAGTGCACTCGTTGTCGGGGTGAGTTCGACGTCGCCTGGGACGAGGAGTACCTCGCCGACTACTGACGAGCGGCCTCAGCCGGCCATCGCCCGCTCCACCTCTGCAAGACGCGCCTCGATCTCGGTTGGCCGGTTGGCGCGGGCCGGCCGCGGCTCGAGTTCCTGATGATAGCGCGTCACCGTCTCCGGATCCTTCAGCACGTGTCCCGTGAGCACCGCGACCACGCGGTCGCTCGGCCGGATCACGCGCTCGCGGATCAGCCGCTCTGTCCCGGCGAGCGCCGCGGCGCTCGCCGGCTCGCACCCAATCCCCGCAGCGTCCACGACTGCCTTGGCCTCGAGAATCTCAGCGTCGCTCACAGTGGTGACGACCCCGTTCGTGTCACGGATGGCGCGCACCGCGCGCTCGTATGAGACCGGGTTGCCGATGTTGATGGCCGATGCCACGGTGTGCGGCTCCACGCGGTGTCGCTGGGCGAATCCTTCACGGAAGCTCTGCGCAAACGGTGCGGCGCCCTGGGCCTGGACGGCGGCGAGGCGCGGCGCGTGGTCGATCAGGCCCCAGGCCCGCGCTTCCTCCAGCGCCTTCCCGAACGCCGCGGTGTTACCGAGGTTGCCCGCGGGCACCACGATCCAGTCGGGGGACTCCCAGCCGAGCTGTTGCAGCAGCTCCAGCACGATGGTCTTCTGGCCCTCGAGCCGGAAGGGATTCACCGAATTGAGGAGATAGACGCCCAGGTGTTCGCTCGCCTGGTCGGCGAGCTCGAGGCAGTCGTCGAAGTTGCCCCGCACCAGCAGCGTCCGGGCCCCGTACGCGAGCGCCTGCGCCAACTTGCCGAGCGCCACTTGACCTTTCGGCACGAGCACCAGCGCCGGTAGCTCG
>DASQAM010000002.1:0-1850 GCA_035635735.1 Gemmatimonadales bacterium
GAGGCGTTCGGGTTTGTTCATGCCGTGCTCCTTACTTCCTGCCAGTCGCCGCATTGTACGCCCGACCTTGACAGGAAACGGTCGGCCGCGCATGCTTTTTCCGAAGGCCCACTCCCCAGGGAGGGAAAGGGCTCATGACAACAAAGGGAGGGACCATGAACGTACGTCATTCGCTCGCCTGCGCCATCGCCGCACTATCGCTCGTCGCGCTCCACGCCCGCGCGGATTCCGACGGAGACCGGGAGAGGGACCGGGACAGGGACAGGACCACCACGGTAGATTGCGCCGCAGGCGACACGGTCGCCAGAGCGCTCAGACACGGGGACGAGCGCAAGTCCCTGACGATCCTGGTCAACGGCAGCTGTAGCGAGCACGTGGTAATCAATCGCAGCGACATCAAGCTTGCGGCAGCCGCAGCGGGCGCCACGATCAGCGGCCCCGACCCAACGATCGACGTGATCCGCGTCACCGGCACCCGCGTGACGATAGACGGCATCACCATCACCGGGGGCCGCAACGGCGTCACCGCCGACGGCGCGGCGGGGCTCATCGTGCAAAACGCGCTCGTGCAGGGCACCGGGCGAAACGGCATCACCTACGCGCACGGCGCGAGCGGCGTAGTGGACAGCACGGTAGTGACGGGCAACGCGCGCGACGGGGTGGCGGTCGACGCCGCGAGCGGCACCGTGATCAATTCGCAAGTCAACCAGAACGCCCGGATGGGAGTCGGCGTATTCAACGGCGGCACCGCGCGCATCGGCATCGACAACCGCAACGACGCCGGTGGCAACACGATCAGCGCCAACGGCGTGAACGGCATCCATATCGTGTACGGCTCGACCGGGCTCATCGCGGCGAACCAGATCAGGGGCAACGGGACCAACCCTTCGGTGGCATTCAGCGGGAACGGGGTCAACATCGCCAACGCGACCGCCAATCTCATCGGCGGCAACACGATCTCCGGAAATGCCGGACCGGGCATCAATCTGCGCAGCGGTTCCGTGAATCTCGGAGATGCCAACTTCGACATGCCGACCGTCAACACCATCACCGGCAATGGCAATCCGAACTCGACGGGCGGCATCTCCGGCTTCCTGGGATCGGCGCTCTCCATCCGCGACGCGGTGATCAGCAACAACGTCGGCTTCGGCGTGGTCCTCGCCGTGAGGTCGACGGCCCAGATCGGGAACAGCACGATCCAGAACAACAGGGCCATCCCAGGCCCCGTCCCAGGCACAGTCATAGCCGGCGACGGCATCCAGCTCCAGCGTGGCTCGGCGGTCCTCGGCATAACACCCAACAGCAGCGTCACCCAAAACGAGGGATTCGGTGTCAACTGCACCGACCTCGAATCGAGCGTAGCCAACACCCTTGCTCTGGGCATCGGCACCAACACGCGGGGAGGAGTCGCCTGCACCGGCTTCTGAAGCATTGCCCCGGACGGAAAGGGCCCGCGTCGCGGGCCTTTCTCTTTTGCGGATCTTTGCCGCCGCGCTCCCGCCCGCTCATGAAGTAACATCCCGGAAATGCAGTTCGGCGTTTTCGATCACATGGATGCGAGCGGCGAACCGCTCGCGCTGCTTTTCGAGAACCGGCTCAAGCTCGCCGAGGCCTACGACAGGCTCGGCCTCTACGCTCTCCACGTCGCCGAGCACCACTCGACGCCGCTCGGGATGTCGCCCTCTCCTTCGGTTTTCCTCGCACTCGCTGCGCAGCGCACCAAACGCCTTCGCCTCGGCCCTCTCGTGTATACGCTGCCGCTCTACCACCCCTTGCGCCTTGCCGAGGAGATCTGCACCCTCGACCAGCTGAGTGGGGGAAGGCTCGAGCTCGGAGTGGGACGCGGCGTG
>DASQAM010000003.1:0-2935 GCA_035635735.1 Gemmatimonadales bacterium
CGACGGGACAGCGAATCAAGGACCGTGACTTTCCGGTTGTCGCCCAGCAGATCGTGCACCAGATGGCAACCGACGAACCCCGCTCCTCCCGTCACAAGGATAGACATAACCAGATCCTCCTCTTAGAGAATTCACCCAATTTCGACCTTCGGTGCGGGCCTCACCTGACAGTCATCGATTGCTTCATCTGCCTGACCACCACGGAGCGGCCGGGCCACGTCATCCATCGCCTCGGAGGCGATGGTGCAGCCACTACGTCGCACTTGCGGCCCCACGGAGATCGTTCGTGGAAAGCGGATGATGTCGCTAGGGAATCCGGTGAGCCAAGCCAGGCACCCATGAATTCCCCTCAGACCGGGCTGCGTCCCATCGAGTGGTACTCGAAGCCATGTCGCCGCATGCGCGCGGGATCGTAGAAGTTCCTCCCGTCCACGACCAGCGGTCGAGCCATCGCCCTCCGCAGCCGTCCGAAGTCCAGTGACCGGAACTCGTCCCACTCCGTGGCCAGGACGACCCCGCTGGCCCCTGCGGCCGCCTCATACGGCGAACCACAGAGGCGAACGCTCGAGGGCAGAAGGGGTCGGGCATTGTCGGTCGCCACCGGGTCATATGCCCGTACCTGTGCCCCGGCCTCGTGTAACTCTTCGACCAGCTCCATGCTCTTCGCGTGTCGCACGTCGTCGGTATTCGGCTTGAATGCCAGACCGAAGAGTCCAACGACCTTGCCATCAAGCGGATCCAGGACCTTTCGCAACTTCTCCATCAGGCGCCCCACCCGTCTCTGGTCGACCTCGAGCACTGACTTCAGCAGCGTGACGTCACAACCGAGCCCCGCGGCGGCGAAGATGAGCGCGGCCGTGTCCTTCACAAAGCAGGCGCCACCGAACCCGAGACCCGCCTGGAGGAATCCCACGCCAATCCGTTGGTCCAGCGCCATCCCCTTCGCGACCTGGGCGACATCGGCGCCCACACCCTCGCAAAGATCAGCGATGGTGTTGATGAACGAGATCTTCGCCGCCAGGAACGCGTTCGATGCGTGCCTGATCATCTCCGCTGACGCGATGTCGGTGACGATCACGGAGCGCCCGAGCGGCGCGTAGAGCTCGAGGAGCCGGATGGCCACGGCCCGATCGGCCGCGCCAATGATGATGCGATCAGGGAACCGCGCGTCGTGAACGGCAGAGCCTTGCCGCAGGAAATCCGGGTTGGACACGACGTCGAACGGCACTGGGGCCAGCTGATTCTCCAAGATGATCCGCCTCACCAGCTCGGCCGTCCCCACGGGGCCCGCGGATTTGAGGACGACCACTTTGTAGCTGTCCATCGCCAGGGCGATCCCTCGCGCGACCGCCTCGACCGCGGAGAGATTCGAGCAGAGGTCACCGTTGGACGTCTCCAGAGCGATGAAGACCATCTCGGAGCTGCGAACTCCGTGCCCGAGGTCTGTCGAGAAGACGAGGCGTCCCTGGGCCACGCTGGAGGCGATCAGGTCTTGGAGGCCGGGCTCATAGATGGGCACCCGCCCTCCGTTCAGGCTGTCGATCTTCTGCGGGTCCTTGTCAACACCCCACACCCGGTGGCCCTGGTCCGCGAAGACGGCGCCAGCCACGAGCCCAACGTGCCCAAGTCCCACCACGCACACGTTCATCCGTGCCGCTGCCTCTCTTCGCGGGTCGTGAAGGAGGGCCCGTCGAGGGACCCTAATGTCACAACCCACTCGTACGATCTGCCAGTAAACGAAAACCGTAGATAAAGAAACTTTCGGCAGAGAGATTTTCGACCGGCGCCATGTTCACGCCGGCGAGCAGCTGGACCTTGGGGTGAACCAAGAACAGGCGGTGGCACAACGAGGCCACGAGCTCATCCCCTTCGGGGCGACCGACCCGGCGCTCCGTTCGACTTGCGGCGCCATTTCAGATCCTCCCTCGGTGACGGACGGCCCAAGCGAATCACGACCGACGCCGTGCCCATGCAGAAGGCACCAGCGCCACTATTTCAGATGACGTCAGCGGCGAAACCGCCCGCTATGTTGGAGATGCAGGCACCGTGCCGGACTTTGGCCGATCTCTGCGAGAGCTTCTTCAGGCAGGTCGCATCGACCCTTGCACTGTGTTCGCGGACGTCCGGCCATCGGTTCCACTTGCTGTTTCCCTTGGCAGTCGGGTGCCGACTCTGCCATCTTAGGCGGCAACAGTTCTGTTGCCCTTCGATCCGGTCGTTCCCCGCTGAGACGCCAGCCAAACTGGTCCCTCGCCTTCCAGATGTCACTCCCATAGCAGGGCTGATCGCCTGGACGCCACTCTCTCGGCGAAGGTTACTGGTATCGCCGTGTGCGCCAGCTCGGCCAGGAACGGACCGAACTCCGCCCAGACTGACAACATATTGAGCGCGGAATGCGTAGCGGGCGGCCCGCTCGACTACCGCGACGTTCTCCATGCCTCCATAGATCTTATTCGTCGACGTAAAGGCAATCGTTGGCTCGCGTCCGCCGATGCGGGCGCCTTCCACCACGTTCAGCGCCCCAGTGCATTGATCTCGAAATCGGCCCGGGGATCGCTGACGGAAGAGGTGATGGCGACCTGCCCTGCCAAGTGATTAATGACGTCGGCGTCGCGGATAACCGCCTCGAAGGCGCCCTGGTCATGCACGTCGCCCTGTACGAAACGGCAACAGATCGCTCGGGTGTTGGCTCTGCAGCCAGGCTAGGTTGCACTCGCTCCCCGGGCGTGCGAGCGAATCGAAGACAGTGACCCCGATGCCATCCCGCAGCAAGCTGTACGCGATGGCGTCCAACAAACCCGGCCCCTCCTGTCACACGTACTAAGTGTTCATGACGTGCGGCTGTTTCGGGTGAGCCCGAGGCGCGTTCGGCCTCGTGGCAACGCCCGGCAGCAAGCCGCGTGCCTAGTCAAGTGAACGAGCGGGGATCCTCTGG
>DASQAM010000004.1:0-5635 GCA_035635735.1 Gemmatimonadales bacterium
GCAGGAAGGTCGCGGCGTGACGGAAGCGATCGCCCTGCAAGTGGTCGTACTTCACCTCGCACACGCGCTCGACGCGGAGCGGCTCCCAGGAGAGATCCTTGCCGGCGCTCCAACGGCTTTGCCCTCCGGGCATGCGGCCGCGCTCCGCGTCGGCCTCCGCCCACGCCCGCCAGGGATGCTTCTCCAGCGCGTTCTTGCGGAGTGGCGCGAGCTGTTTCACGAGCTGCCTGCGCATCGCCATCGTGAACGACGAGGTGACGCCGACGTGCTGCAGCTTGCCACCGTCGTCGTAGAGGCCCAGCAGGAGGGAGCCCACCGCGTCCTTACCGGTCTTGTGCCAGCGGAATCCCGCCACCACGCAGTCGGCGGTGCGCGCGTGCTTCACCTTGATCATCGCGCGCTTGCCGGGCTGATAGGTGAGCTCCGCCGGCTTGGCGATCACGCCATCCAGGCCCGCGCCTTCGAACTGGTCGAGCCATTGTTCGGCGAGGGCGCGGTCTTGCGTCATCGGCGTGAGGTGGAGCGGGGAGCGGACCTTCGCGAACACCTTCTCGAGGAGCGCGCGACGCTCGCTCTGCGCGATCGCCATGCGGTCGCGCCCGTCCGAGGCGAGCAGGTCGAATGCGACGAAGCTCGCCGGTGTCTCCTGCGCGAGCTTGGCCACGCGCGAGGCGGCGGGGTGCAACCGCATTTGCAGCGCGTCGAAGTCGAGGCCGTGCGACGTCGCGATCACGATCTCGCCGTCGATCACGCAGCCCTTGGGCAGCTGCGCGAGCAGCACCGCGTGCAACTCGGGGAAATAGCGGTCGAGCGGCTTCAGGTCGCGACTCTGGATGTAGACGTCCGAGGCCTCGCGAAACACGATCGCGCGGAACCCATCCCACTTGGGCTCGAAGAGAAAGCTCCCGCCCGCTGGCAGGGCGTCGGCCAGCTTGGCGAGCATCGGCTCGATCGGCGGGGTGATGGGGATTCGGCCTTTGGTACGTCGAGGCATACTGATAGAGTACCGCCAGGAGCAACACGTCGCTAAGTTAGGGTCCTACCGCCACCGTAGCTCAGTGGTAGAGCTCTCGATTCGTAATCCGCACGGCCAGCGCACCCCAGCGCTGGCCGTCGTGTTTTCAAGGAGTTAGGCGAAGCGAGCGACGACTAGCGCTCGCTAGAAACGCACTCGTTGGCACCACCGTTGGCACCACCCGATACGGCATCATCGATGATCGGGGACGGGCGCACGAACACGTCCGCATCGATCCGCTAGCGAACGAGCGCGGACGGCTATGGTGGGACCCCGGACCAACCACGTCGTAGAAGCCGCGCCGGGGGCGTGGGATTTTGTGGCAGATTGGCGGGGTCGGGCACCCGCGGAGAGTCGATCCACGGAACGACGGCCAGGACGACCCCGCGCCATCCCTGATGGCCGTGCCGGGTGCCGACTTAAAATCCCTTGCATGACCGTCCTAACGGCGACCCTGACCTGCCCCCACTGCGGCCACAAGAAGACAGGGACCATGCCAACGAATGCGTGCGTGCATTTCTACGAGTGCTCGGCATGCCGAACGGTTCTACGGCCGAAAACTGGCGACTGCTGCGTCTTCTGCTCCTATGGTTCGAGCCGATGCCCGCCCCGGCAGACTGAGGGGTCGTGACTACGATGACGGCATCGTAGTATATTGCCGAGCGCGCATGAAGCTCTCACTCGTCAGACTAGTCGCCAGGCTGCTGCTGAGCGGCCAGATGTTGCCGGTGGGCCTGCCGCTGCTCTGTGACCAAGTCCAGCGAGCAACGCCGGCGAGCTGCGAGCAACAAATGGCCTCCCACCGGTCTGGGCCGGCCGTCGGTGTGATGACCCACGATAGCCCGTGCGCTAACCCGGCGTTCTGCGCGATCACGGCGCCCGCAGTGGTCACGCTTGGTGGAGCCGTTTCTGCCTCCGCACGAGAGTCCCACATTGTTGGTCTCGGGGTCTCGACCCTCGCCCCGGCCGACCCACAAGCACCGCTCCCTCCACCTCCCCAAGCCTAGCCTCTCCCAAGCGTAGTGTGCCCTGACGCGCCGCCCACACCGGCGCGGGCTCCGGCGCGTTCCGCCGGAAATCGATTGGCGAGGAGAGGTATGCAAGTCCGACAACTGATTCTGACCGCGAGCGCGTTCGTGATAGCGGGCGCCGGTCCTGCGCACCCGCAGGACTCAGCGCACGTCGCCGGCGACTCAGGTTTACAATCGCTGGTCGCTGAGGCGCTCGCGCGCAACCCGACGATCGCGCAACGAGAAGCGGCCGTCCGAGCCGCCACGCTTCGCATCCGGCCGGCCGGTTCGCTCCCAGATCCGATGCTGACGGTCGGCGTGCTGGACCTGGTGCTGCCGCACTTCGAGTTCAACCAAAGCGACTTCACCGAGGCGGACGTGGAGCTGAGCCAGGAGATTCCCTGGCCCGGAGCGTTGGGCGCGCGCTCGGGGGTGATGCGCGCGGCCGCGGCCGCCGCGAGGGCGGAAGAAGGCACCGTCCGCCGGGACCTTACGACCACGATGGCGGTCGCCTACTACCGCCTCGGCTACACGGTGACGGCGCTGGAGACTCTGCGGCACCAGCGGGAGCTCCTCGAAGCCGCCGTCCAGCTCAGCACGACGCGCTACGCGACGGGCGCCGCGCCTCAAAGCGATCCCCTCCAGGCCAAGCTGGCCCGCGATCGCCTGAGGTCCGAAGAGTTCGCATTGGAGAGCGAGCGAGTCGCCGCGCTCGCCGCGTTGAATGCGCTGCGGAACCGGGCACCCGGCGACTCGGTCACGGTCGCCTCGATCGACCTGGCTGCGCTGCGTGCCGGGATAGCGCTGCAGCCTCCCGCCGACTCGCTCGTGGCCCTGGCCCTCGCAACCCATCCCCGGCTCGCCGCTCGCCGGGCGACAGTCGACGCCGCCACGCGGACGATTCAGGTCGAGCGTCTCGGCGCCCGGCCCGACTTCACCCTCACGGTTCGCTACGGTTACAGACCGGTGGCGTTCGGGTTCAACTTCCCCGATTTCTTCTCCGCCTCGGTCGGTCTGCGGCTTCCCATCTGGGCTTGGCGCAAACAGAACCGGCTCGCCGATGCCGCACGCGCGGATTCAACCGGCGCCGCGGCTGGGCTGCGCGACGCAGAGCTCCAGCTCAGTCGCGAGGTCACTGAAGCCGCTGCCCGAGTCCGGGCGTCACAGCAGCGTCTTGAGCTACTCGTGGACGGCGTCTTGCCCAATGCGCGGGGGACAGTCGAATCGGTGCGGCGGAGCTATCAGGTCGGTCGCGCGGAATTCCTGACACTGCTGTCCGTCGAAGACGCGCGATACCGGGCCGAGCTGGAAGCGGTCTCGGTGGCGGCGGACTACCAGGCTCAACTCGTCATGCTGCGGCAGCTGACCGCAGGGGAGACGCAGCCGTGAAACAGATCATTATCGGGCTGCTCGTCGCAGCCGTGACGCTGACGGGATGTAAGAAGGCTCCCGCTCCGGACATGCAGGGGATGCCAGGCATGACTGGAATCACCGCCGTTAGGGCCGACACGTCGGGGGTCCCGCTCGATCGTGCCGAAGCCGCGAGGCTCGGCATCACGTTTGCTCGGGCCGCCGAGCGCCCGGTACGATCCTCGGTGCGGGCAGTCGGGATCCTGAAGTATGCCGAGCCGAACCTCGTCTACGTCAATGCGCGGGTCGGCGGCTGGGTGGAGCGCCTGTATGCGGACTACGTGGGCAAGCGCGTCGAGCAGGGCGAGCCGCTGCTCGCGCTCTATTCGCCCGACCTCGTGAGTGCGCAAGAAGAGTATCTGTTGGCGCGGCGACTGAAGGACGACACGCTCGCGGCCAGCGCTCGGCGCCGTCTCGCCCTGTGGGACATCCCGTCCGATCAAATCGACAGCCTCGAGACGAGAGGAAGCGTGACGCGCACGCTGTTGCTGCGCGCCCCGCGGAGCGGTGAGGTCACCGAAAAGATGGTCATCGAAGGTCAGTCGGTGAAAGCGGGGGACAACCTGTTCCAGATCGCCGACGCCCGAGTGCTATGGGCGGACGTCGCGATCTTCGAGCAGGACGCGGCAGCCGTCCACGTCGGCACCCCTGCCACGATCACCGTGGACGCGCTCCCCGGACGGACGTTTCGCGGCAACGTGACGTTCATCTACCCGCAGCTCGACGAGAAGACCCGCACGCTGACGGCCCGCGTAGCGGTGGAGAACGGCGACGGCGCGTTGCGCCCGGGAATGTACGCGACGGCCTCGCTCGCGACGGCGGGCCGGCGGGGTGTCAGCGTGCCGCTCGAGGCGGTGCTGCCCACCGGGACGAAGGATCTCGTCTTCGTGAACCGGGGCGACGGCCGGTTCGTGCCCCGGGAGGTGCGGGTGGGGCTCCGCGGTGACTCACTCGTCGAGATCGTCGAGGGCTTGAAGCCGGGCGACGAAGTCGTGGCCTCGGCGACGTTCCTGCTCGACTCGGAGTCGAACCTCGCCGCGGCGATTCAAGGACTCATGCTGCAAATGGGGATGGGGCTGAACATGGGCGGGATGCAGACGCCCGCCAAGGAAGGGGCGCCCCGGCCATGATCGAGAAACTCATCGCCTGGTCCATCCGGCGCCGTGAGCTCGTGGCGCTCGGCGCGATCTTCGTGCTCGTCGCCGGCGTGTTCTTGCTCCGCACGATGCCCGTGGACGCGATCCCTGACCTCTCAGACACCCAAGTCATCGTCTACACAGACTGGCCGGGCCAGGCGCCCCAGGTCGTAGAGGACCAGGTGACCTATCCTTTGCTCACCACGTTCCTCGCGGTCCCCAAGGTGAAAGTCGTACGCGGGCAATCGATGTTCAGCTCTTCGTTCGTGTACGTGATCTTCCAGGACAGGACCGAACTCTACTGGGCGCGCTCCCGCGTGCTCGAGTACCTGAACGCGATTCAAAGCCGGCTCCCCGCCGGTGCCAAGACCCGACTCGGGCCCGACGCCACCGGCGTGGGCTGGGTCTATCAGTACGCGCTCGAGGGTCCCGGGTATTCGCCCGACCGGCTCCGCTCGATCCAAGATTTCCAGGTGCGCTACGCGCTTCAGTCCGTGCCGGGCGTGGCCGAGGTCGCGAGCCTGGGCGGCTTCGTGCGCCAGTACCAGGTGCTGCTGGACCCGGCCCGGCTTCTGGCCTACGGTGTGACGGCGCGCCAGATCATCGCTGCCGTACGCGGGGCCAACCAGGACGTCGGGGCGCGCACGGTGGAAGTCGCGGGCTCGGACTACGCGATCCGCGGGCTCGGCTACTTCCGTGGAGTCGAGGACATCGAGAAGGTCGCGGTCGGCGTCGGCAGGGATGGGCGCCCGGTGCGGGTCGGTGACGTGGCCCGGGTGACGATCGGGCCCGACCTCCGGCTCGGGATCGCTGAACGAGACGGGAAAGGGGAGGCCGTCGGTGGGGTCGTGGTCATGCGCTACGGCGAGAACGCGCTGCGCGTGATCGACGGCGTGAAGCAGCGGATCGCCGAGATCGCGCCCGCGCTGCCGGCGGGCGTCCGGATCGTCCCGACGTACGACCGCTCGGACTTGATCCAGGCGTCCATCAAGACCCTGTGGCGCACGCTGCTCGAGGAGTCCGTGATCGTGGCGCTCGTGTGCGCGGTGTTCCTGCTGCACGTG
>DASQAM010000005.1:0-2719 GCA_035635735.1 Gemmatimonadales bacterium
GCGGGCGCCGCCTCGAGCAGCACGTCCGTGCTCTCCTTTACCAGCCGCCAGGCGCTGCCCAGGATCAGGAGCGAGATCAGCACCGAGATCACGGGATCCGCCTGGACCCACCCGGTGGCGATGATGATCACACCCGCGAGCAGGGCGCCGACCGAGCCGAGCAGGTCGCTCACGATGTGGAGGTACGCGCCGCGCTGGTTGAGTGAGTGGTCGTGGCCGCGATGCAAGATCGCGGTGCCGAGGGCGTTGGCCGCCAGTCCCACACCTGCGATGATCAGGAGCAGGGTCCCGTGCACCTGTGCGGGGGATTGGAACCGACGGTAGGCCTCGACGCCGACGCCGAACGCGATCACGATCAACGCCGCCCCGTTCACGAGCGCCGCCAGGATCTCGAGGCGCAATAATCCGAACGTCCGCTCCGCCGTCACGGGCCGCTGTGCGAGTGCCGTCACGACGAGCGACAGACCCAGCGCGGCTACGTCGGCCAGCATGTGGCCCGCGTCGGCGACCAGGGCCAGGGAGTGCGCGAGCCACCCGCCCACGGCTTCGGCCACCATCACCGCGGCCGTGATCGCCAGCACGATCTTCATCCGCCGCCGGCTCTCGTCCCGCAGCGGAGCGCGATGCGTGCATTGGACTTCCAGCGGTACCGTGGCGCTCACCCCGTCCTCCTTCCCTCGTCCCTCTCCTCAAAATACCGGGCCGTTCCGCCCCTGGGCAACACGCTCTATGTTCCCGCCTCTATGCCCGGCCCCGTTTCAGAATCGCTCGGCCTCCGCCTGCTGGCGGTACTGGCGCTCGTCTTGGCGAACGCGTTCTTCGTGGCCGCCGAGTTCGCCCTGGTCGCGGCCCGGCGCACGCGCATCGAGGCACTCGTCCGGCGCGGCGACCGGAAGGCGCGGACGGTGCAGGCCGCGTTACAGGACCTGTACCGCCAGCTGTCCGCCGCGCAGCTGGGCATCACCGTCGCCTCGATCCTGTTGGGCTACGTCGCCGAGGATACCGTGGCCCGGTTGTTCCGCGACTGGTTCGCGGCGCTGCCGCCCGCGCTCGAGTTCCTGACGCGCGGCGGTATCGCGTCCACGGTCGCGGTCGCGCTGGTCTCCTTCCTCCACGTCGTCTTCGGCGAGCAGGCGCCCAAGGCGTGGGCCATCACCCACCCCGAGCGAACCAGTCGGTGGATCGCCGCGCCGCTCATCTTCTTCTCGTGGATCACGCGACCGATTACCGATCTCCTCAACTGGAGCGCCGGCCGGGTGGTCCGGCTGCTGGGCCTGAAGGGCACCACAGCGGAGCTCGAGCGGATCCACTCCCCCGAGGAGATCCGCATGCTGGTCGAGCAGAGCCGACAGCGTGGCAAGCTCGATGCCGGCGACGCCCGCCTGTTGCAGGGCGTGTTCGAGTTCAGTGAGAAGTCCGCCCGGGAGGTTATGACGCCCCGCACCGAGATGGTGGCTCTGCCGGCGGACCTGACCCTCGAGGAAGCCGCCGACCAGGTAGCGATCGCGGGCCGGTCGCGTTACCCGGTGTACGGAGAGTCGCTCGACGACATCCTCGGCATCGTGCACGCGAAGGACATTCTCGCCGGCCTCCGCTCGGCCAAGGGTGGCAGTCTCCGCGCGGTGCTCCGCCCCGCCGTCTTCGTTCCTGGGACGCGCGAGGTCGAGGACGTGCTCGCCGACATGAAGCGGCAGAAGATCCACCTCGCGATCGTGCTCGACGAGTTTGGCGGAACGGCCGGCCTCGTCACCATGGAAGACCTGCTGGAGGAGATCGTCGGCCAGATCTACGACGAATACGATCGGCCCTCGGGCGAGCTGCGCGCCGTCCCGGCCGGCGTGGCACCCACCATCGCCGGCTCGGTCCCGATCCGCGAGGTCAACAGCGCGTTCGGACTCGAGCTCGGCGAGCAGGACTATACGACCATCGGAGGCTTCCTGTTCGGCGCGATCGGCCGGCTCCCGAGACCAGGGGACCAAGTGGCGGTGAAAGGCGCCGTGTTCGAGATCGTCGAGGTGGAAGGGCGCCGCGTCGGGACGGTGCGAGTGCTGCGTCGCGGCTCGGGCGCGGAGGCCTAGCGCACCCGTCTCGCCAGCTCGATCCCGAGCTGCAGCGCCGCCCGCATGGAGCCGGGGTCGGCCACACCCTTACCGGCGATGTCGAGCGCGGTCCCGTGGTCCGGCGCGACGCGGGGGAATGGCAACCCGAGCGTCACGTTCACACCAGTGCCGAATCCCGCGACCTTCACGGCCGTCATCCCGACGTCGTGATACGGCGTGAGCACCGCGTCGAACTCGCCCTTGAGCGCCCGTACGAACACGGTGTCCGCCGGCAGCGGCCCGGCGGCGCCGAGCGTTCGGGCGGCGGGCGCGAGCACGCGGTCGTCCTCGTCGCCGAACAGGCCGGACTCACCCGCATGGGGATTGAGGGCGCACACGGCCAACCGCGGCGCCGCGATCCCCCACCAGTCGCGTAGCGCGCGCTCGGTGATCCGCCCGCACCGCACCACCCGATCGGTGGTCACCTGCGCGGCTACGTCCTTGAGGGGGATGTGCGTCGTGACGAGCACCACGCGCAGCGCGCCGGTGGCGAGCATCATCGCGACGTCCACGTCGCCCGCGAGGTGGGACAGGAGCTCGGTGAGGCCGGGATAGCGGAATCCGGCGAGGTGCAGGGCGTGCTTGTGCACCGGACCGGTGACGATGGCGTCCACGTCGCC
>DASQAM010000006.1:0-3484 GCA_035635735.1 Gemmatimonadales bacterium
AGCCAATGGATCGGCGCCCGCCGAGGGCCGGTGGGGGAATGCGACTGGCCCAACCGCGGGCTCGCCCACGGGGGCGAGATAGATCGATAGCCCGAGATTTCGGGCCACCGGCCGCTCGTACAGCGCCGCGAGCTCCATGAAGAGGTCATGTGGATGCTGGCGGTCGTGGAGCGTCGCACCCCGGTAGGACTCGCCCGACTGGAGCAGCAACGGATAGCCCCTGCTGCCGACGGTCCACGGCTCGGCGCTCAACATGCCGCGGAGCTCGAGCCGGCCGCCGCCCAAGGAACGGCTCGCGGCGGCCATTGCCCAATTGACGAAGCCCACCTGATTGCTGCCGCGCGGGCCTCCCTGCCAGTCGTACTGGACGAACCCTTTCCCGTGCAGCATGAGCGACCACTCGCCGAGCATGACGTGGGCGGCGTGCATCGGGGACGCGTCGGGAAGCCACGACGTGCCCGAACCCATCCGTGACTCGGGAATTCCGAGGGGGCCCTCGTTCATTTTCATCGAATGCTGCATATCCATCTGCGCTCGGAGCGGCCACGCCGCGCAAGCGATGAGCGTCAGCAAGAGCCTTCGCATAGCGGGATCCCTCGAGCCAAAGTCGAGCGCGCGCCGCACGCGCGGCGCGAGCACTCTACACCTGGGATGGCCAACTCAGGCTTGCGGGGGTGGGGCGAGCGGTGGAGTGAGGTAGGAAGTCAGGGCGGAGCTCGGTCCCGGAGCGACCATGCGCGACGCTGTCCGGGGCACGATCGGGACGCTGCTCCACGCCGGCGCGGCCGTGCCCCCCGTCGGGCAGGTGCCGCCGGCTGCGCAGCCGAGGCTCGCCGCATCCACATGACAGGCGCCGTGCCCCGGTGGGGCGGCGACGAGGGTCGCGACCCCGGCGCCCTTCGTCCCGTGCGTACCTGGCATGTGCATCGCGCACGGCGCCGCTGCCTCGGCCAGGAGCGAGACACACATCGGCAGGCCGCCGCCCTGCACAGCCGCGGCGAGAGCGACGGCGGCAGCAAGCGTTCGCACGAGCCTGGGATAACGGTGACGCGCCTTCACGGCGTCAATATACCCCGCTCGTCGCGCGCCGGCCGCGCCCCAGCAGCTGAGCGTTCAGCGCCACCACGAGGGTCGATACCGACATGAGGACCGCGCCGAGCGCCGGCGAGAGGAGGATTCCCGCGCGAGCCAGCACGCCGGCCGCGAGCGGAATGGCGACCGCGTTGTAGCCGGTCGCCCACCAGAGGTTCTGCACCATCTTGCGGTACGTCGCCCGCGCGAGCCCGACGATCGCGGGCACGTCGCGTGGGTCGGAGCGCACGAGCACGATATCCGCAGACTCGATCGCCACATCGGTGCCGGCGCCGATCGCGATCCCGACATCCGCCGCGACGAGGGCGGGGGCGTCGTTCACCCCGTCGCCGACCATCGCGACGGTCAGGCCGCGCCGCTTCACCTCTTCGATCTTCGCCGCTTTCTGGTCCGGCAGCACCTCGGCGAAGTAGTCGTCCAAGCCCAGTTCCCCCGCAACCCACCGCGCAACGGCCGCCGAGTCGCCCGTGAGCATGATCGGCGTGATGTGCATTGCCTTCAGCCGGTCGAGCGCCTCGCGGGACTCCGGCCGGATGATGTCGGCCAGAGCAATCGCCCCGATCAGCTGCCCGTCCGCAACGACGTACACGACGGTCTTCCCTTGCTCGGCCAACCGCGTGACCCGCGCATCCGCGACGGTCAAGCCCTGCTGCTTGAGGAAGCCCGGGCTCACGACCTTGACCGACGCGCCGTCCACCGTCCCCTGAGCGCCCTTCCCCGGGATGGCGGCGAACCCGTCCGGACCCGGGTAGAGCACGCCGCGGTCGGTCGCCGCCCGCACGATGCCGATGGCGATCGGGTGCTCCGAGCGGCTCTCGAGTGCGGCGGCGAGGCGCAGAACGTCGTGCTCCGTCCGCCCGGCGAGCGGCACGATGTCGGTCACGCCAAAGCGCCCTTCGGTGAGGGTGCCGGTCTTGTCGAACACGACCGCGTCCAGCTCGCGCGCCCGCTCGAATGCCGAGCGGTCGCGGATCAGCAGACCGTTCCGCGCGGAGAGCGCGGTGGATACCGCGACGACGAGCGGCACGGCGAGGCCAAGCGCGTGCGGGCAGGTGATCACCATGACCGTCACCATCCGCTCCAGTGCAAAGCTGAACTCACGACCCGCGCCCAGCCACGCGACGAGCGTGACGGTGCCGCCGCCGATGGCGATCAACGTCAGCCACATCGCTGCCCGGTTCGCGAGGTCCTGCGTGCGTGACCGCGTCTGCTGAGCCTTGCGCACCAGCTCGACTACCTGAGAGAGGTAGCTGTCGGCGCCAGTACGTCGGACTTCAATGGTGATCGCGCCCTCGTCATTCACCGCACCCCCGATGACTTCGTCGCCCTCGCCCTTCTCCACCGGCTGGGACTCGCCTGTGAGCATCGCTTGGTTGACACTCGTGCGACCCGCGACGACCAGCCCGTCGGTCGGGATCTTCTCCCCTGGCTTGACGAGCACCCGGTCGCCCGGCCGCAGGGCATCGAGCGGGACCGCTTCGATGGAGCCGTCGGCGCGGAGGCGATGAGCCTCGGCCGGGAGAAGTCGGACCAGTTGCTCGAGGGCCCGCGATGCGCCGAGCACCGACTGCATCTCGATCCAGTGCCCGAGCAGCATGATGTCGATCAGCGTCGCCGTTTCCCAAAAGAACACGCTTCCGGGGAGGCCGAAGACGACGAGCGCGCTGTAGGCATAGGCGACCGTGATCGCGAGCGCGACGAGGGTCATCATCCCCGGCAGCCGCTTCCGGAGCTCGTCGACGAGACCAATGAAGAATGGCCGGCCGCCGTAGAAATAGACGGCCGATGCGAAGGCGAACTCCACGTACTGGTCGCCCGGGAAGCCGAGCACACCGCGCAGTCCGAGGAGTTGCTGCAGCATCTCCGACGTCGCGAGGACTGGGACGGTCAGCGCGAGCGATACCCAAAAGCGGCGCCGGAAGTCATCCACCATGTGAGCGTGCGCCGAGTGATCCTGGCTCGGCGACCCCCTCGGCGGTGTCGGATGGTGCACGTGGTGATCGTGCACGTGCACCGGCGGCGGACCTATCGGATTTCGAATGTCAGCGTGGTCCACTTTGACTCGTAGTCCAATCCCCGCTCGGTGGCACGCGTCATGTGCACGAATTTGACATACCACCTACCCGGTGCGTCGAACGTCGCCTCTGCCACGCCGTCTGGGCCCGTGCGGGTGCTGCGCTGCGCCGGCGTCTGACCGCCCTGCTCCCCACCCCACAGCACCGTCTGGTTCGCCACCGCGCGCCCATCCATGAGACAGCGGACGCGGAGCGCCGCACCACGGTCCATCCCGTATGGGTTGTCGAGCGGCACGATCTCCGCCGGATACCCGAGGGTCACGTTGAAGCCATCGCTCCGATCCCTCCCGACCTGGAAGACCGCCTTGACGTACTTG
>DASQAM010000007.1:0-1962 GCA_035635735.1 Gemmatimonadales bacterium
CGGCGTTGCGGGACTTCACGCTGAGTCGCTCGATTCGGCCGAGACTGGTGATGATCGCCTCCGTGAGCCCGTCCGCGAGGTAGGCGCTCGCGGTGTCCGCGGTATCGAAGTACAGGACGGCGACGCTCGCGGGTGGCACCGCGCGCTCCGGCACATCGGCGACGCCGCGCGCGCACCGGAACCCCGTGTGGGCGAGCCACGCCCGCCGGTCGGGGAGCACGGCGCGATATGCGGCGGTTGCATTCGCAGACGGTGTGTCGAAGGCTCCTCCCTTGATGACATGACCGGGCTGGCCTCGCGCGTCGGCGGCGGCGCTGGTGGTCCATTCCCACGCGTTCCCAATCAAGTCCACCGCACCGACCCACGATCGTCCGAGGCTGCTCGCGCCGGCCGGCGCGAAGCCGTCGCGCAGCGAATCGGCGTTGGCCTTGCCAGGCTCCCAGCGGTTGCCCCAGGGATACCGAAAGCCCTGCGGCCCGCGGGCGGCCGCCTCCCATTCATCTTCAGTAGGCAGGCGGCCACCGCGCTGCCGCCAGGCGCAGTAGGCTACGGCCTCCGACCATAGTACGCCGGTCGCCGGCCATTGATCGGGCGGCGGTTGGGTCCAGGGCGGGCGGGCTCGTGTGGCGTCCAGGTACCGCCGGTAGGCGGCCACGCCGACCTCCGCGGAATCTATGAAATACGCGTCGAGCTGGACGGCAGTGGAGTCGCGCGAGGGGACGCCCTCGCCCCCGCCCCCCACCGGGTAGAGTCCCGCCGGTACGAGCACCATGCCGGGCGGCGGATGAATCCGCCATCCACGCCACACCATCCACCCGATGATGGCCACGCCGGACGCCGTTGCCATCCACGCGACCTGCCGCGCGGACACGCGGCGCTGGCGGGCCGGGCTGGCGAGGGCGTCGACGAACATCCTCGCGGTGCGAGGCCGGTCCGCGGGCGACTTCGCGAGCCCGGCTGCGAGCGCGCGCTCGAGATGCACCGGAAGCGCGGGGCGAACGGTGCGAATCGGACGCGGCGGGTCGTTGATCACGCGTGCGGCGATCGCTTGCGCGCTGGGTCCGGTAAACGGCGGCTCACCGGCCAGCATTTCGTACAGCACCGCCGCCAGCGCGTATACGTCGCTGCGCGGGTCGATTCGCTTGTCGCCGCTCGCCTGCTCCGGGCTCATGTAGGCCGCGGTGCCGACCGCGATACCGGCGCCGGTCAGCGCCGGTCCTTCCGCGCTTCCTCGCTCCTCCATCAGCTTCGCGATCCCGAAGTCGGTCACCAAGGCGTGCCCGCGGGACAGGAGGATGTTCTCCGGCTTGATATCGCGATGGATCACGCCGTTTTCATGCGCGTACTGCAGCGCGTCGCCGACCTCGGTCGCGATGCGGACGGCGTCGTCGACCGGGAGTGGTCCGTGGCGACTGAGCCGCTGCCGCAGCGACTCTCCTTCCACGTATTCCATTACATAGAACAGCAGCCCGTCTGCCTCGTCGGCCTCGAACAGCGGCACGATATGGGGATGAGAGAGCTGTGCGGCGAGCAGGACTTCCCGCTGGAACCGATCACTCCCGAGGTAGGCGCGCGTGGCGGGCGCCAGCAGCTTGATCGCCACCCCGCGTCCGAGTTTTACGTCGGTGCCGAGGTACACCGTCGCCATGCCGCCCCGGCCCAGCTCGCGCACCAGGGTGTAGCGTCCCGCGAGGGCGCGGGCCAAGCGGTCGAAGAGGGGGTCGCCAGGCGTCGTCAGTCCTATTGCTTGGCGCAGCAGGCACTGCCACCGCAGCCGCCCCACTGACTCCCGTGCCACCGCGCGATCGACTGGCGCCACTGATAGCCTGGGTGGGTCGTGTAGGTGGTCTTGTGGGGTAGGGAGTCGTACACGCGCGTCTTGAGGCTATCGGAGACCAGGATCGAGCGCCACTGACCTCCTTTCTTGTCGACCCACCAATAGGTCCACCAAGGGCCATAGCC
>DASQAM010000008.1:0-3601 GCA_035635735.1 Gemmatimonadales bacterium
ACGCTCACCGCGGCCGCGCCGGCGCGGATCCAGTCCCCGGCGTTCTCGAGCGACACCCCGCCCGAGGGCACGAGTCGCAGGAAGGGCAGCGGCGCAAGCACGTCGCGGATGTAGCCGGGACCTACCGCCGAGGCCGGGAACAGCTTCACGACCGGCGCGCCCGCGCGCCACGCCGCGAGCAGCTCGGTCGGGGTGAACGCCCCGGGCATGCACGGCACCGCGCGGTCGCGGCACGCGCGGATCACGGACGGATCGAGGGCCGGGCTCACTACGAAACGCGCGCCGGCGTCGATGACGTGGCGGGCCGCGGACTCGTCGAGCACGGTGCCTGCACCGATGACGCACCCGGCGAGTTTCTGATCGGAGGCGAGGTCGGCAATGGCATCGATCGCGCCCGGCGTGGTCAGTGTGACCTCCACCGCGCCCACGCCGCCCGCGGCCAGCGCACGGGCGGCGGGACCGAGCCGGACCGCCTCGATCAGCCGAACGACCGCGATCACGCCGCTCTGGAGCAGCAGATCGAGCCCCGGGAAGGTCGTTGCCGTGAGGGTCATGATCAGGTGCGGCCGGTGGCTGCGTGCTCCGCCATGCCGGGCAGCGTGGCGAGCGCCGCGTCTACACCGTCACGCTCGAGGAGCAGCAGCCAGTGCGTCGTGGCTTCGAGCAGTCCCGGCAATTCGGCGAGATTCACGCCCCACAGATCCGCGTCGGCCAGCGCGCTCCCGACCAGTCCTTGCAAGGTCGTCGCGGTTCGCCAGTGCCGCTCGATCAGTGGGAGGTCGGCGTCGCCCGCGGGGTGCGAGCGAGCCCACTGCAGATATGCCGCGAGACCCAGTGCCAACCCCTGCGGCGCGATCCCGCCCGCTCCCCGCTTCCGGGCGAACCCTATGAGTGACGGTACCACGCGAAGCCGCAGCTTCGCCGTCTGATTCGCGGCGATCACCCGCCACTCGTGATCGAGCCAGGGGTTGCGAAACCGGTCGATCACGGTGCCCGCGAACGCCAGGGCTGCGTCGGCGGGCAAGTCCGTTGCGGGGACGATCTCCTCGAACAGGATGTGCCGCAGGAAGACGCCCATCCGGGGATGCTCGGCGGCCTCGCGCACCGTCCGCACGCCCGCGAGGAGCGCGAGCGGCGCGGTCGCGGTGTGCGCGCCGTTCAAGAGGCGCAGCTTGCGTTCCCGGTAGAACCGGATGTCGGGCGCGATGATTACCGACTCGGGGGTGGCATCGATCGCAAACGCCGCGCGCAGGTCGGCAGGATCGGCCTCGATCGCCCAGAGGGCATGCGGCTCCGTGACGGTGAGGAGTGCGTCGCTGTATCCGAGCCGCTGCTCGAGGGCCGCGCGCACGTGTGGGGCAGGCATGCCCGTCGTGATCCGATCCACGAGCGAGGAGCAGAACCGCACTCGGGCCCCGAGCCACTCGCGGAACTTGGTCCCGTGCTCGCGTCCGTCGGCGAGGTGGTGGACCATGGCGGCGAGGCGCGGACCGTTCTCGTCCACCAGCTCGGTGGGGACAACGAACACGGGCGGACCGTCGGGCAAGCGGACGAACCGCGTATGCAGGAGGTCCGTCAACCGGGTGGGGAAGGGGGCCTCCGGGCGAAAGCCCGCCTCCGTCACGTTACTCACGATCACCTGCAGCTCCGGCCGCGCGACGAGGTCGCGCACTGCCGACCACTCGGCGTCCGCGACTAATGCGCGCGAGATTGCCCCGATCAGTCGGGTCCGCTCGACCGGGGCTCCGTGCTCCAGCCCGCGCTCCACCAGCGTGAACAGACCATCCTGCGCGTTGAGGGCCCGTGCCTGGCCGTGGGGTGTGCTCTGAATGACGACGGTGCGACCGGAGAATGTGCCGGTCGTATTGGCGGCGTCCACGAACGTCGCGCACAGAGCGCGCAGCAGCATGCCCGTTCCGAACTGCAGCACGCGCTCCGGGAGGTCCTCCCGACGGTAGGCGCCGGTGGGCCAGTGTGCGGCAGAGAGGCGAGGGAGTTCGGCCTTGCTAGCGTGCACCATCCCAGCGATGGAGAGGAAGGTTGCCGGAAACGTGCTCCCAAACCGAGCGTCTGTCCAATCTTCCACGATCGGCCTGGGCGGGTAGGTTTGGGGCACCCCCAACCTCTCCCCGAGTGCCATCATGGTGTCATCCGCGGTTCGCCGGCTCCTCGCCGTCTGCGCCGTCATCGCGCTCGCGAAGCCCCTGGCCGCCCAGGGCGTTCAGGCGCCGCCGCTCACGGTCCATGCGATTTGGGGCTCGCGCGACTACGCGAGCGATCTGGTAGACATAACCTGGATGAAGGACGGCAAGGCGTACGCGGCCATCGAGCAAGACGCGTCCGGCAATACCGATCTGTATCAGGTCGATGCGCTCACGGGGACGAAGCAGCTGCTGGTCCGCGGCGCCGACCTGGTCCCGCCCGGGAGCGGGAAGCCGATTGTGATCGAGGAATACCGCTTTTCGACGGACGGCTCGAAGCTGCTCCTGTTCACAAACTCGGCCCGCGTCTGGCGGCAGAACACCAAGGGCACCTTCTACGTGTGGGACTTGGCGGCGAAGCGCCTCGTGCCGGTGAGCGCCCGCCCCGGCTACCAGCAGTTCGCCAAGTTCTCGCCCGACGGGCGCATGGTCGGCTTCGTGCGCGACAACAACCTCTACGTCACCGATCTCGCCACCGGTGCGGAGACGGCGCTCACCACCGACGGCGGCGAGAACGTGATTAACGGCACCTCGGATTGGGTGTACGAGGAAGAGCTGGACCTGCGCGACGCATTTCGCTGGAGCCCCGATGGGCGGCGGATCGCGTTCTGGCGGCTCGACCAGACGGCCATTCGACCCTTCTTCCTGGTGGACCATGACTCGCTCTATGCGGCCCTCGTGCCGGTGCGCTACCCCAAGGCGGGGACGCCCAACTCCACGGTGAAGATCGGGGTGACGGAGGTCGCGAGCGGCCGTACCTCGTGGGTCGACCTCGGCGCCGACAAAGACATCTACGTCGCGGCCATCGACTTCGCCGATTCGCCGACCGAGCTCTGGCTCACGCGTCTCAATCGCCGCCAGAACCGGCTCGATCTGCTCCTCGCAGATGCGACGACCGGTGCCACGCGGGTGATCACGAGCGACGGCGACTCGGCCTGGGTCGACGCCAACCGGCCCCGCTGGATCACCGGCGGGAAGCAGTTCTTGTTGCTCTCCGAGCGGGACGGTTACGACCAGGTCTATCTCTTCAATCGAGATGGCTCATTGGTGCGGCGCGTGACGCCGGGCGGGTGGGATGTATTCGAGGTGGTTGGAGTGGACGAGCAGTCCAAGGTGCTCTACTTCACCGGTGCGATCGACGGGCCGCTCGCCCGGCCGCTGCTCCGGATCGGTCTCGACGGCAAGGGCCTGGCGCGGATTTCGACGGAGCCGGGCACGCACGGCGTGCAGTTCGATCCGACGTTCCGGCTGTACGTCGACACCTATTCCCGGGTCGGCGTACCTCCGGTTGAAACGCTGCGCCGCTCCGACGGCACGCTGGTCCGATCAGTGGCAGGCAACCTGGCACTGGTGCGCAAGGTGGACGCGTTGCGGCTTCGCCCACCCGAGTTTCTCAAGGT
>DASQAM010000009.1:0-5585 GCA_035635735.1 Gemmatimonadales bacterium
ACCGAGCCGCTCGCCATCTTTCCCAAGTTCCTCGCGATGCCGGTGGCGAGCGTCGTCCCGGCGTCGCCCCCCGGCGACCTGACGCAGGGCCCGGTCGGCACCGGACCGTGGCGCTTCGTGGCGTGGCAGCACGACGACTACCTGCTATTCGCGCGAAATTCGAGCTATTGGGGCGGTGCGCCGGCCGGCGACACGCTCACGGTGCGGATCATCCCCGAGCCGCTCACCCGCGCGGCGGAGTTCGAGGCCGGTCGGCTGAGCGTGATCGAAGTTCCCTTCGGAGAAACGGCGCGCTGGCGCGCGGAGCGGCCCGGCCAGCTGGTCGAGAAGCCGGCGCTGCGCGTGGTGTACGTGGCGCTGAACAACCGGCGCGGCCCGCTGCGCGACGCCCGCGTGCGGCGGGCGATCAACCATGCCGTGAATGTGCCGGAGATCCTCGCCACGGTGTACGGCAGTCGCGGCGTGCTCGCGCATGGCGCCATCCCGCCGGGGCTCGCCGGGAGCGATACCACGCGGCGGGGGTACGGGTACGACCCGGCGGCGGCGCGCGCGCTCCTCGCCGAGGCGGGGTATGCGGACGGAATCGATGTGCGGCTCTGGCGCACGGGGACGAACGTGGAGTTGTCGCGGGTGGCACAGGCGATCCAGGCGCAGCTGGCGGGGGTAGGGGTGCGAGTGGAGCTGGTCGAGCGCGACGCGTCGAGCCAGCGGGAGGCGGCGCGCACAGGTGAAGCCGACATGGTCATCCTGGATTGGTGGGCCGACTACCCCGACGCCGACAACTTCCTTTACCCACTGTTCTACTCCGGGAGCGCCGGCCCCGGAGGAAACTATGCGTTTTATGCCGACCCGGGCACGGACTCGCTGATCCTGCGCGCCCGCCGCACCACGGACGACACCGCGCGTGCGACCTTGTACCGCCGCATCGACGAGCGCGTGTATCGCGCTGCGCCCTGGCTGTACCTCTGGTTTCCCACCGACCTGTGGGCGCGGCGGCCGGAGCTCGAGGGTTGGGATCTGCCGGTAATCTTCAATGGACAGCGCTGGACGCTCGCACGAGTCGGGCCGCGGTGATGCACCTGGTGGGACGCCGCTTGCTGATGACCCTGCCGACGCTGTTCGGCGTGCTGGTGGTCGCATTCCTCTTGTTGAACGTCGCGCCGGGCGATCCGGTGGCGGCGATGGTGGGCGAGCGCGCCGACGCCGCCACGATCGCCCGCCTGCGGGCTGAGCTGCATCTCGACGACCCGCTCCCTGCCCAGTTCGGGCGTTATGTGTGGGCGGTGATGCACGGCGATCTCGGCCGCTCCTACATCACCCAGCGGCCGATCGCGCAGGACCTGGCCGCGCGCTTCCCCAAGACCGTCCAGCTGGCGCTTGCCGCCATGGCGCTCGCCGCGCTGTGCGGGATCACGCTGGGCGTGCTCTCGGCGATCCGGCCGGGGGAAGCCGTCGACCGTATCGCCATGCTCATTTCGTATCTTGGCGTATCATTCCCGGTGTATTGGGTGGGACTGCTCCTCATTCTGTTGTTCGCGGTGGCGCTCCGCTGGCTCCCGCCGTCGGGCTCCGGCGGGCTCGCGTATCTCGTGCTGCCGGCGCTGACCCTCGGCATGCGCTCCATCGCGTTTCTGGCACGGATGACCCGCGCCGCGATGCTGGACGTGTTGTCGAGTGACTTCGTCCGCACCGCGCGCGCTAAGGGCTTGAGCGAACCAGCGGTGATCCTGCGACACGGCTTCCGTAACGCGTTGATCCCGGTGATCACCGTGATCGGGCTCGACACCGGGAGCTACCTCACCGGCAGCATCCTCACCGAGACGATCTTCGGATGGCCGGGTCTCGGTCGCTACGTGCTGAGCGCAATCGAGAAACGGGATCTCCCCGCGATCCAGGGGAGCATTCTCTTCATGTCCCTGGTGTTCCTGCTCGTCAACCTCGTGACGGACCTGGTTTATGCGAAAGCTGATCCTCGCATCGCTTACGATTAGCTCCTCGGTCGCCGCCCAGACGCCCGCCGCGCGTCCGCGGACCGCGCCGCTCAAGGGATCGCTCGAGCAGCGGCTCGCGCAGCTGATCGACGCACCCCCCTTCAACCGCGCCACCTGGGGGATCTACGTCGTGGACGACCGCGGCCGCGTGCTGTATCAGCGCAACGCGGATCGCTTCTCGGTGCCCGCCAGCAACACCAAGCTGGTCGTCACGGCGGCGGCGGCCGTGCTGCTTCCGGCGGACTATCGCGTGGCCACCAGCCTGTACGTAAATGGCCGGGTGGAGTCCGGGGTGCTGCAGGGAGACCTGATCTTGTACGGACGCGGCGATCCCACGTGGTCGGCGCGCTGCTACGCCGTGGACACGCTGGCTCCAGGCGTGTGCGATTCGACCTTCACCGCCATCGACGCGATCGCCGACTCGGTGCGGGCCAAGGGGATTCGACGGATCACCGGAAAGCTCGTGGGCGACGGCTCCTATTTCGAGCCCACCATGATTCACTACGCGTGGAACGCCTGGGACCTCACCTGGTGGTATGCGGCTCCCGTGTCGGGACTCGGCTTCCACGACAACAGCGTGGACTTCCGCATCGACCCCGGTCCCGGCGTCGACGCGCCACCGGTGATCGCCTGGTCCCCGGACCTCGGCATGATCACGTTCGAGAACCGCGCGCGCACGGTCCCCTCCGAGTCGACCTCCACGATCGGCGACAATTTCTTCCGGACGGGGGGCGGCTGGAGCATCCGAGCGGAGGGGACGGTGGCGCTCGGCAGGAAGACCCGTGTGGAGAGCGTGGCCCTCCCCGACCCGAATCTGTACGCCGCGCGGGCGCTCGCGACGTCGCTCGCGCGCCGCGGCGTGGCCGTGGAGGGAGGAGCGGTGGGCACCACCGATTCGCTCGCCTATCGGACGGTGCGCTGCTGCGCCCCGCCGCTCGTCAACTTCCGGGGCCGGCCGCTCCCCGACATCATCTTCCCGATTCTCAACTCGAGCCAGAACTGGTTCGCCGAAATGCTGCTCAAGATCCTGGGCCGGGAGCTGAAGGGTGAAGGCTCGTGGTCTGCGGGGCTGGGCGTCGAGCGCGGGTTCCTGACCGACTCCGTGAAGATCGACTCGACCGCGTTTGCGCTCGAGGACGGCTCGGGGCTCGCGGCGGGCAACCTCGTCACGCCGCAAGCGTTCGCGAAGCTGCTCGCGTACATGCATCGCCACCCGAAGGGCGGGCCGTTCGTAGCGGGCTTGCCCCACGCGGGCCAGCCGGGCTCGCTCCTCAAGCGCTTCGTGGGCACTCCGCTCGAGGGCCGCGTGATCGCCAAGACTGGGAGCATCGACCGGGTCAACAGCCTGTCAGGCTACATCGAGCCCGCGAACGGGGGGGGCGGCGGGGGCGGGGGGGGCCGGACCATCACGTTCAGTGTCCAGGCAAATGGGCATGCCGTGCCGTATCAGCAGATGCTCAACCAGATCGATTCGGTTGTGGTGCAGATCGGGCGGAAATAGCCCTAGTCTTCCGTCTGCCCGAAGAGTGCCATGTTCGAGGAATGCCCCGGCTCGACCTTGGCGGCGGGGTTGATGAAGTGGACGGCGTGGTTGACTGCGACCGCGGCCTCCGCGGCGCCGGTGGCGATCAGCTTGAGCTTGCCGGCGTAGGTCGTAATGTCGCCCGCGGCGAACACACCGGGGATGTTCGTCTCCATGGTCTGGGATACCTTGATCTCGCCCTTCTCGATGTCCAGGCCCCACTGGGCAATCGCCCCGAGCGAGGAGATGAAGCCCAGCTGCGGAATCACGCAGTCGACGGCGACCCGCTCCTCTTCCTTACTCTTATTGTTGAAGATGGTCACGGCCTCGATCAGGTCGCCGCCGTGAATCGCCTTCAGCTCCCAGAAGGTGCGGAGCTCCATTTTCCCCGCCGCGCACAACTCGTGGACCTGGCGCACCGTCGCCGCGTGAGCTCGGAAGCCGTCGCGCCGATGGATCATGAGGATGAACCGGGCGACCCCCTGGAGGTTCACCGCCCAATCGAATGCCGAATCGCCGCCGCCCACCAGCAGCACGCGCTTCCCGGTGAACACCTTCGGGTTGAGGATGCGATCGTGCAGGCCCTTCCCGTACCAGCGATCCGCGTCCTTGAGCGGCAGCTTCCGGGGCGTGAACGCGCCGATCCCGCCCGCGATGAGCACGCTGCGCGACGGGTACTCGTCCCGCTCGGTGACGATCGTGAAGCGCGGCTGGCCGTCCTGTAAGTCGTGCTTCAGATCCATCACCTTCTCGCCCAAGTGGACGGGCTGTTTGAACTGGAAGGCTTGCTCGGCCATCCCCTTCACGAGGTCCTTGGCGAGGACCTTGGGGAAGCCCGCGACGTCGAAGATGTACTTCTCCGGGTACAGCGCCGTGAGCTGGCCGCCCACCTGGTCGAGGTTGTCGATCAGACGGCAGGAGGCCCCGCGCATTCCCGCGTAAAAAGCGCCGAACAACCCTGTCGGGCCGGCGCCGATAATCGTGATATCTTTGACGTCCTGCATGGGCTTCAATCGTAACGGAACCCCCGGGGAGAAGGGAGAGGGGAGCGGTTGAAGATCTACACCAAGACGGGGGACGACGGAGAAACCGGTCTTTTCGGCGCCGGTCGCGTGTCCAAGGATCACCTCCGGGTCGATGCCTACGGAGAGGTGGACGAGCTCAACGCCGCGATCGGCCTTGCCATGGCGCTCGACCCCCGGACCTTCTGCCGCGAGCTGCTGGAGACGGTCCAACGAGACCTGTTCACGATTGGAGCCGAGCTCGCCACTCCAGACGCGGCGAAGCTCGCGAAGGCGCTGCGAGGGCCGCCGGTCGGCATTGAGCAAGTCAACGCGCTCGAGCACGCGATCGATCGCTACGAGACACAGGTCCCCCCGCTGAAGCAGTTCGTCCTGCCGGGGGGCGTCCCGAAGGCGGCCGCGCTGCACCTGGCCCGCACAGTCTGTCGCCGGGCCGAGCGCGCGGTGGTCCGGTTTCAGCGAGAGCACCAGACCGGTGGCCTATCATCGGTCCTCCCGTACCTGAACCGCCTGTCTGATCTGCTGTTCGTACTCGCCCGAGTCGCAAATCATGCCGCCGGGGCGTCCGAGATCGTATGGTGAAGCTCCGGGTCGCCATCTCGGAGCAGCGCGACGCCTCGTACGACATCGTGATCGGCCGCGGGCTGCTCGCCGATCTGCCGGCCTTCGTGAAGGCGGCCTGCCCGGCCGGCCGTTATGTCGTGATCACCGACTCGCACGTGGCGAAGCTGTACGGCGACGAGCTCATGGCACGATTTCACGACGCCGGGCTGCCAGTGGAGTTGCTCGAGTTTCCCGCCGGAGAATCGAACAAGACGCGGGAAACGTGGGCGCTGCTCTCCGACCGCATGCTCGCGGCCCAGATCGGACGCGATTCCGCGGTGATCGCGCTGGGCGGCGGCGTGGTCGGCGACGTGGCAGGCTTCGTGGCGGCGACCTACCTGCGCGGCATCCCCTGCGTCCAGGTGCCCACCACGCTGCTCGCCATGATCGACTCCTCGATCGGGGGCAAAACGGGCGTGGACGTCCCGGCCGGGAAGAACCTGCTCG
>DASQAM010000010.1:0-10179 GCA_035635735.1 Gemmatimonadales bacterium
GGCGGGCTCCGGGTCACGATGGCGAACCCGCGCGCCGCGGAGCTCTTGGGCGCGCCCCTTACACCCGGTGATTTGCTCCCACGGGCGGCGCCGGCGGAGTGGCTCGTCGTCTGGAACGCGGTGCGGGAGTTTCTCGACGGCACGACCGAGGGCATCGTGGAGCGCGAGTTCGCCGTGGGGGGGCGCCAGATCCGCGTGCAGCTCGCGTCCCTGGGACCGGCGCCCGACGGCTGCGTGGTGGCGCTCGACGACGCGACCGCTCTCACCCGCGCGGCCCGCGTGCTCGCCTGGGGCGAGATGGCGCGTCAGGTCGCGCACGAGATCAAGAATCCCCTCACGCCGATCCGCCTCGGCATCCAACACCTGCAACGCGCGCGCGAGAAAAAGGACGGCCGGGACTTCGACGTAACGCTCGCGGAGACGGCCGGGCGAATCCTGGCCGAAATCGACCGGCTGGACGCGATCGCGCGCGCGTTCTCGCGCTTCGCGTCCCCAGCGGCCGAGGCGCTCCCGCTCGAGCCCGTCGACGTCCATGCCGTGGCGCGCGAAGTCGTGCACCTGTACACGCTGGGCGGCGTGGAAGCCGCCGCCACGGTCGCGCTCGCGGGTGAGCCCGGCGGGCTCGCCTCCGCCCGGCGAGACGAAGTGAAGGAGGTCCTCATCAACCTGCTCGAGAACGCCCGCAACGCGGGAGCCCGGCGCGTGACGGTGCGCATCTCGGACGGCGGATATGGGCTCGCGGTGGAGGACGACGGCCGGGGGATCGCCCCCGATGTGCTGCCGCGCGTCTTCGATCCGGCGTTTTCTACCACGTCGAGCGGATCCGGTCTGGGGCTCGCCATCGCCCGGCGGCTGGTCGAGAGCTGGGGCGGAACCATCGGCCTCACGAGCGCACCGGGACGGGGGACGACGGTTTCAATCCGCTTCCAGGGGTCGCCTTCCCGCTCTCGCGCGTGACGCGGCTCACGCCCGCCGGTGGCGTAAACGCCGATCATTCACAATCTTGGTGCCCAGCTGAGCCCTCACTTCACGGGGAGCATCGTGCGCACATTCGTCCTGGGCTTCGGGCTGGTGGTCCTGCTGGGCGGCGCGGCGGCGCCGGCTGCGGCGCAGTGGCTCGTGACCGACGCACGTCGCATCGGCATGGGCGGCCTGAGCCTCGGCCGCTCCGGCAGCGTGGCCCGTTACAATCCGGCGTACCGGGCCGTCCAGGCCGAGGCCGCGCGCCATGGTCAGCCCAAGCTGACGATCCCGATTCCGCTCGGGATCATTCAGTTTCTCCACGACCACCCGCATCTCTCCAGTGACCCGGCGTTCGACCCGAAGTCGCGGGGATTCAATCCGATCCTCGTGGCGAACACGATCCTCAATTTGCCGCTGTACCTCGAAGTGAAAAAGGCACCGACGCCGACCAACGACGTGGCCTTCACCATCGGGCAGGACTCCCTGCGGGTCAACCTCGGCGCGACGTCGCAGCTCGTCCCGGAGGATCAGTTCGGCATCAGCGGCTCGAGTCGCCCAATCGACCCGGGGTTCGGATTCAAGGGGTTCCGGGTTGGCGTGATGGGCTGGCTGCACGACGACGCGGAGCTTGAGCTCGGGGACAAACTGCTCGCTTTCCTGCGCGACTCGGTGCCGGCCCGACACAATACGCTCTATAGCGCCGATGTGCATGGCCTCGTGGCGGGTGGCTTCGCCCCGACCGTCAGCTACGCCGGTCGTATCGCCGGAGACTCAGCGCGCGGATTCTACGTGGGCGGCGCGCTCCACTACTACGTGGGCGTCGGCTACGGGCGGACCGACGGCCTGGTCGGCGACTCCACCAGCGACACGCTGTTCGCTGGATCGAATCCGGTGAATCCCATCGGGCGGACGTTGACGCAGTACTCGAAGCCGGGGAACACGTTCGGCCATGGGATCGGCGGCGACATCGGTGTCGCGTGGGTCTCCGGACCGATCGAGATCGGCTTCGGCGTGAATGACATCGGCGCGACGATCACATGGCCCGACACGCGGCTGGACAGTGCGTTCTACCACGACTCGGGCTTCTCGAAACCCGTGGCGAACCACGTGGAGACGAAGACCAAGTTGCCCGTGTCGTACATCGCGAATCTGGCGTACTCGGTCGGCAACACGACGCTCGGAGCCGACGTGTTGAACACCGGACGCGGCAGCGTCGTGCACGTGGGGGGCGAGCAGCGCCTCGGCCTGTTCGCGGTGCGGGGCGGCGTGGCGCGCGACCAGCGGAAACGGATCGAGTTCGGGTTTGGTGGGGGGGTGCGTTTCGGCGGGCTGGGCCTCGATGTAGGATTCTGGACGCACACCAACTCGCTGTCGAACGAGCGCGGCATCACGATGGCGACGTCGCTCTCGATCTATTAGGAGGCAGGATGCGCGCGAAGTGGCTGTGCCTGGTGGCGCTCACCGCCGCGGTTGCCGGCTGCGGGGAAGGGCGGGCGATCTTCGATATCGACGTCTTCAGCTTCCTCAGCGGCGCCAAGGCGGACACGCTGCCGTACATCGGGCCGCTGCCTCCTGGCGTGCCGGACACCATTCCGGTGCAGACCGTTAGGTCTCTCGGCCTCGGCAGCTCGTCAGTGGTGGACACCGTTCGGTTCATCGGCTCGGTTGATTTCGTGAACGCCAGCGGCACCGGCAGCGTGACATTCGCGGTGTACTTCGACAGCCTGAAGAGCACAGTGTATACCGGGACGCCGGCGTTCAGCGTGAGCGGCGCCGTCACGCCCGGGGCGACGACGACGAGCCCCTTCAACGTCGACATCATCGATCCGGCCATGAAGCGATTGTTCCTCGCTTCGACGATTTATGTCGGCATCCGCGCATCGGCGACGGGCACGATCCAAGGAACGGCGAAGCTCTCCGCGCTGCGGGCGAGGGTCGTCATACAAGACAAAATCTTCTAATACCAAGAAGACGTCGAGCAGGGACGTCTTTCGTCTTATATTGCACGCGTGAGCACGTACCAGCGGAGACAAGCCGTCGTCGTCGACGTGGGCGGCGTCAAAGTGGGCGGCACCCACCCGATCGTCGTCCAGTCGATGACCAACACCGATACTGCCGACGTGGAGGCCACCGCGGCGCAGGTGCGCGCGCTGCACGAGGCAGGGAGCGAGCTGGTGCGGGTGACGGTCAACAATGAGGCGGCGGCCGAGGCGGTGCCGGACATCGTGGCCCGCGTGGCGGCGCCGGTGATCGGCGACTTCCACTACAACGGCCACCTGTTGCTCACCAAGTACCCGAAGTGTGCGGCCGCGCTCGCCAAGTATCGCATCAATCCCGGCAACGTCGGCGCGAAGCGGCGCGACGAGCACTTCCGCACGATCATCGAGGTCGCCCTCAGCCACGGCAAACCGGTCCGCATCGGGGTCAACTGGGGGAGTCTCGACCAGCAGCTCCTCACGGAGATGATGGACGAGAACGCCCGCCGGTCGGATCCGCTCGACGCGCGCGAGGTGATGATCGAGGCGATGCTGGCGAGCGCGATGCGCTCGGCCGAGCTGGCCGAGGAGACCGGGCTGCCGCACGACCAGATCATCCTGTCGGCGAAGGTGTCGGGCGTGCAGGATCTGGTGGACGTGTATCAGCGGCTGGCGCGGCGCTCCGACTACCCGCTGCACCTGGGACTCACGGAGGCGGGGATGGGCGCGAAGGGCATCATCGCCAGCACGGCGGGCCTGTCGATTCTCTTGCAGGAGGGGATCGGCGACACGATCCGGGTGTCCCTCACGCCCCGGCCGGGCGGGGATCGGACCGAAGAGGTGCAGGTGGCACAGCAGGTGCTCCAGTCGCTCGGCCTGCGGAGCTTCACGCCGCAGGTCTCGGCATGCCCTGGCTGCGGCCGCACTACCTCGACCTTCTTCCAAGAGATGGCCGAAGACATCCAGACTCACCTGAAAGAGCAGATGGCGGCGTGGCGCGAGCGCTATCCCGGGGTGGAAACGCTGCGCGTCGCGGTGATGGGGTGCGTGGTGAACGGCCCTGGGGAGTCGAAGCATGCGGACATCGGCATCTCGCTGCCGGGCACCTTCGAGGAGCCCAAGGCCCCCGTGTACGTGGATGGCAAGCTCAAGGTCACGCTCAAAGGCGACTCGATCGTCGCGGAGTTCTTAAAGATTCTGGAGGAGTACGTCGCGGCGCGTTACGGGGCAGCCTCACCCCCTGTCCCCCTCTCCGCGTCGCGGAGAGGGGGAACGGTCGACAAGCTGGTTCGGGGCTAAGCGATCCGACTCCCCAGCGGCACCTCGCGCTCGGGGTGCACCAGCACGATGTCCCCGTCTCCCAGCACCACACCGAGCGTCAGGACTTCGGAGAAGAAATTCGCGATCTGGCGCGGTGGAAAGTTCACCACCGCCAGGACCAGCCTCCCCACGAGACCGGCTTTGTCGTAGTACCTCGTGATCTGCGCGCTCGAGCTTTTGACGCCGAGCTCGCCGAAATCGATCCGCAGCTTGTAGGCGGTTTTCCGCGCTTTGGGGAAGTCCTCGGCCTCGACGATCCGGCCCACGCGGATGTCGACCTTCGCGAAATCGTCCCAGGTGATCTCTGGCATCCGCCAATCTCCCGATCCGTCGTGAGCGCTGCAACGTCGGACCTCACGCCCCTTTTCGTGTGCGACGGGGTGAGGTCTACAGTTGTCGCGGCGGCGCCACGAGGGTCTCCGTCAGTTGCGCCGCCACGAGCCTGCACGCGAACGGCCACGGGTATAGAACGTGCGTGCCCGTCCGAGACGGACCCCGCGCAAGAGGATGTAGGCAATGCGCAAGAAGAAGGTAAGGTGCCTGTCGCTTCCGCTCGCACTCGCCGCCGCCTGTCATGTGAACGCGCTGCTCGGTACAGCAGGGGGTGGAGGCGGCGGCGGGGGCGGCGGGGGCAGTGGCGTCGAATCCCTCGTGCAGCTGCGGAGCGATGGGACCACGGTGATTCCTACCGGCGGATCCATCCCCGAGGCGAGTATGGTCATGCGGGCCGTCGTGCGCGACAGCGCCGGCGGCGCAGTCCGTCTGGAGGTCGAGGTTCAGCCCGTCGGCACTGCCTTCGCAGGCCAGGCGACAGGCAGGAGCGCCGCGACGCCAAGCGGAATGTCCGCCTCCGTTCCAGTCAGCGGCCTGCAAGACAGCACGGACTACCACTGGCAAGCGCGCGCCGAGGGTGCTCCCACGTGGCAGCCGTACGGCGGCAACTCCGAGAACGCCGCAGACGTCCGCGTCGCGACGCCCGTCGCGACAACGCGCCTGAAATTCACGCAGGCGCCCACAACGACCGCGGCCGGCGCTACCATGGCCCCGGTGCGAGTCGCCGTGGTGGACGCCAACGGCAACACGATCACGACCTATACCGGAGCGGTCAGCGTGACGCTCGTGAACGCCAACGGTGCTGTCCTGGGAGGCAACCCGAGTGACGCGCCGCTGCAATCCGGCGTCGCAACCTTCTCTAATCTGAGCATCACCCAGGCCGGAAGCGGTTACCAGCTCGAGGCAACGTCGGCCGGCCTCGCGGCAGTACCGAGCCCGCCGTTTGCCATCACGCCGGGGTCCCCCGACCACCTGGTGTTTCTCCAGGACCCGAGCAACGTCCGCGTGAACCAGGCGATCACGCCCGCGGTGCGCGTGGCCGTTCATGACGTCTATTCAAACGTCGTCACGTCGTTCACAGATGTGATGTTCATGAATATCGGTACTAACGGTGCCCCCCTTCAGAACGGCAATCTGGACCCCGCGGGGACCCACAGGGCGGCATCCGCCGGGATCGCGACCTTCGAAGACTTGAGGATCGACCAAGTGGGCGTCGGGTACACGCTGGCGGTGTCGGCCGCTGGAACGAGGGGTGCGACGAGCGGGCGATTCGACGTCGCGCCGTGACCTCACGCGGGGTCGCGACTCGAGCCCGGGTTGCGGCCCGTCGGTCCCCGGTGGATGAATCGCCGCCCTTCTCGTAGAACCCTTCGTGATCTGCGCGCTCGAGCTTTTGACGCCGAGCTCCCCGAAAGCGATCCGCAGCGCGTAAGCAGGTTTCCGCGCCTTGGGGAAGTCCTCGGCCTCGACGATCCAGCCCACGCGAATGTCGACTTGGTGAAGTCGTCCCGGGTGATCTCGGGCCGACCGCTCTCCGGTTTGGCTTGACTCGCGCTTGACCGCCGCCCTGCACTGTAGTCTCGCTCAACCAGAACACTCTGAGGAGAAGCGAGATGGTGTCGCATTTGCATCCCATCGTGTCGCAAAAACGCCCTACCGCGGGGTCTGACGCATGGGTACGCTGCACCGCTCGAGAGCGGTGACCAGGCTGCGACGTGCGTACCCAAGTTGGGGTTCCCGGCCTCGTGGAGCGCTTCAACCAGGGTGCGTTCTCGTATTACGACCACCTGACGCCCGTTCTCGAGTTCGTCAACCTCCACCTCTCGAAGCCGATTTCCCTGGACGACGCAGCGAAGCTCGCCGGCCTGGAGCGAAAGTACTTCTCCGCCTTCTTCCACTCGAAAGTCGGTATCACGTTCACCGAATGGATTCGCATCCTGCGGGTGAGGCGGAGCATGGAGTTGATGCGCGCCCATGATGACTCGATTCCCCGGATCGCGTTCGCTGCGGGGTTTCGCGATGTCCGCACCTTCGAGCGGGCGTTCAAGCGGTACGTGGGCGTGAGCCCAACCGTGTACCGGTCGTCCGTCAGACCGGAACACGATGGACGTCGCGAACTTCACGACTAACGCCGCGCCGGCTCCGCGAATCGTAGCGCACATTTGGTCGCCAAACAGGAGGTGAGGAACCCATGTTCGGACGATTCTACCAGACAGCCGTCGTGCTCGCGGGTGTGACCACGTTGTTGGCATCATGCACTCGTGACATCCCCGTGCAACCACGCCGCCCGTCCTTGACGGCACAACTCGTGGCGCCGTCGAGTGACAATTTCGGCAACGCCACGGTGATTACCGCCCTGCCGTTCAGCGACACTGTGGACATCACCGACGCGACCATGGAGACGGGCGAGCAGCCGCCATCCTGCGCGTTTGGCTCTTCCTCGGGAAAGACTGTTTGGTACACGTTCACGCCTGCGGCGACTGGGCTGCTCTCGATAACAATCAATGCCCCGTTCTCGACCGTGGTCGCCGTCGACACCGGTAGCTCGCTGAGCAGCCTCGGCGAAGTAATCTGTCGCAGTCCGTTCGGAGGGCTCTCGACCTTCGTGGCCCAGGCCGGCACCACTTACCACTTCCAGCTGGATGGCATGTTCGGCGGAAGCGGCCTGCTGCAGTTCAGCCTGGTCGCAATCTTGCCGCCGCCGAACGATAACTTCGCCGCCGCGACGTCGATTCCCGTGCTGCCGTTCGACGCCACCGTGGACCTGACAGCGGCAAGCTTGGAGGCAGGTGAGCCTACCACGCCGTCCTGCGCGAGTGGTCCCCTGACCAGCACCGCATGGTACCGCTTTACGCCTACTCAGACCGGGTCGATCTCGGCGAGCGCGTTCGGTTTTGGGTTCTCGACTGTGGTCGCCGCCTATACGGGGACATCGGTGGCGAGTTTGACCCAGGTGGGCTGCGGCGCATTCGGCAACAGGTCCACGTTCCGTGCGGTGGCCAATACGACCTACTACTTCCAGGTGGCTGGCATGTTCGGCCAGACCGGTTCGCTTGAGTTCCGCCTTGAAGTCACGCCACCGCCGTTCGCGAGCTTCTTTTTCTTCCCCTTCGACCCGTCGGTCTTCGATGTCGTCCAATTTGTTGACCAATCCTCCGACCCGGGCGGGGTGGGCTTCGAGCCACAGGTGTGGAGCTTTGGCGATGGCACGACCGGCACGGGCTTCAACGTCACGCACCGCTATGCCGCGGATGGAGACTACCCCGTTCAGCTCACGGTCACGACGCATGACGGTCGCACGGCGAGGGCGACTCAAACCGTGCACGTCCGCACGCACGACGTGGCGATCACGAGATTCGCGACGCCGAATGCGGCAAGCTCGGGTCAAACCCGGCGCATTGTCGTGAGCATCAACAGCAAGCGGTCCGACGAGACCGTCGAGGTGCAACTGTTCCGCAGCGTGCCCGGCGGCTTCCAGCAGTTTGGCTCGCTGACGCAGTTCGTCCCCATGAACCCCAAGAACGGCACGACGGACTTCGCGTTCAGCTACACGTTCACGGCCGACGATGCCACGATTGGCAAGGTGACCTTCCGGGCCGTCGCGGTGATCAGCGGGGCGCGCGACGCCCTGCCGGCCGATAATGAGGCGATCGCGCCGCCGACCAAGGTGAGCCGCTAGCGACTACGAGAGTGCCTGGCCGGAGAGCGCGCGCGCGGTGCCGATATCGGCGCCGAGGCTCGTGAACGCCGACGTCGCGGCTTGCAGCTCGAGCGCCGCGTCCTCGGGGCAGTGCGTGGCGCGATACGCCCCGGCCAGGAGCAGCCTCGCGGTGGCGGTCTCGTAGGGTAGGTGGACTTCCTGCCAGAGCTTGCAGGCGCGCCGCAGGTTGGGGACGGCCGCGTCGGCAGCGCCTTCGGCGAGCTGCACGGCCCCACGAGCTTGAGCCGCGCTCGCGTGCAACGCGGTGGAGCCGTATTGCTGCGCGATCGCTTCGAGCTCCGTAGCCGTGCCGCGCGCCAGCTCGAGCTCGCCCGCCGCTAACGCGATGTGCACGCGCGCGGGGAGCAGCCGTGCCCGGTCCAGCGACCCTTCCGGTCGGTCGGCGACGGCGCGCTCGATGAGCCCCCTGGCGGCGTCGACCTTTCCCTCCGCCAAGCGCAGCAGCGCGAGGCCTGGAACCGGCTCGCGGCCGAGCTCGTGCGCCTGCCGCAGGACTTCCTCCGCGCGCTTCAAGTCGCCCATGCGGAGCCGGATTTCCCCGATCTCGTAAAACGCTTCACCGGCCGCGATGTTGTAAAAGCCCCGGAGCTCCTGGGCGGCGCGGAGCGCTTCGGTCTCGGCGTCGTTCCAGGACCCGCGGAGTCGCATGAGCTCCGCCCGGTGCACCCGACAGATGCCGGGATACCCGGACCCGGCGTGCGGCTCGCACCAGCGTAGCGCTGCCTCGCTCCATTCAGCCGCTCGCTGATAGTCGGCCAGCTTTTCGCACGTCCCCATCATGTTGCAGTAGATGCGCCCGGTGACCCTGGGGCCGAGTTCCCCGCTCACGGCCGCGGCCATCGCTTCATCGATCAGCGCCATCCCCTGCGCGAGCTCACCCTTCGAAACCAGCATGCGGCCGATATCGTGCATGGCCAGGGCCTGGAGATCGCGATCGTGGAAGCGGGTGGCGAGATCGCACGCCTGTCTGGCCAACCCTAGTGCCTTATCGACGTTCCCTTCACTCTCAAAGGCGAGGACCGCGTGGAGCCGCAAGAGCACGGCGTGCTCGAGGCATTTACGGACGTCCTGCAGCAGCCGCTCCGCGCGCTTGAGCCAGCCATTCCCGATGGACTTCGCTTGTCTATTAAAAAAATCCTCGGCGAGGCGCACCGCGACTACCGCCGCGCGCCGCGGAGTCCTCTCGTCCATGTACGCGGCGTACGCCCGTTCGTGGGCGGCGATACTGTCGTCCACGCGGCCGATCCACCACGCCGACTCGGCGAGGCGTTCGACGTCCTCCGCGGAGAGTGCCCGCAGCGCTTGGGCGCTGCTGAGCGTCTCGAATGCCTCGCGCCAAGAGTGGCGTGCGAACGCGGTCCGCCCGGCTTCCCGCTCCTCCTCCCCCGCCGGCGTCGCGGCCGTCGGCGCCGCGACGGCGTCGGGGCGCGCCTCCCCGGATGCTCGCAAGGCCTCGGCGAACTGATGCGGCGTGGCGAATCGGTCGGCGGGAGCCCGCGCCAGGGCCTTCGCGATCGCCTGATCCATCGGCACGGGAACCGTCTCCCGCAAGCGCCGGACGGACGGGACCGGGTCGGTAAACCGCTTCGCGATGATCGCCTGGGCGGTCGGCCCCGTGAACGGTGGCTCCCCGGCGAGCATCTCGTACAGCAGGCAGCCCAAACTGTAGACGTCGCTCCGTCCGTCCAGCGCCCGCTCGCCCGCTCCTTGCTCGGGGCTCATGTACGCGGGCGTGCCGAGGACGATCCCCGTCCGCGTGAGCTTCCCCCCTCCAGCCGCATCGATCGCCCCCGCGATCCCGAAGTCGGCCACGATGGCCTGGCCCTCGGACAGCAGGATGTTCTCGGGCTTGACGTCTCGATGCAC
>DASQAM010000011.1:0-10144 GCA_035635735.1 Gemmatimonadales bacterium
TCGCGGCCGCCGCGCGCGACCTGCGCCAGGGCGCCGCTTTCGAGATCGCGTAACAGCTTTGCGGCGCGGTCCGCCTTTCCCACGAGCAGCGGCCGGAGCCCGTACTGCTGCTGAAACGCCCGGGCCAGTCGGTCGAGCCCCGGCCGGCCCCGAGCGAGCTCGCGGAGCTTCAGCTCCTCGAATGCCTGCGCCATCTGATGGCTGCGTACGGTCGCGACATCGTACACGACGGCGTAGCGGCCTCGGGAGAACCAACCGGCCCGAGTGTATCGCACGCGCCGCTCGGTTTCGAACTGAATGCGGGGGAGGAGCAGGGCCGGGTCGATGAGGGAGCGCAGGCGGCGCGCCGGATCCGAGGTGCCCGCGAGCGCCTGCGCTCCTTCGAGCTCGGCGACGTCGGCCTCGAACGTCTGGGGCAACACGAGCGGGACGCCACCCTCCCACCGACCGACCGTGCGCAGCGTGAGGATGCGCCGATCGTCCACTCGGATCCGGAACCGGCAACTCACGCCGCGGCGGCGCAGCGTCCAGTCGGCCGAGTCGAAATAGATGTCGCGCTGGAAGAACGGCTCCACCGGTCCGGAACGGAGGCCCAGGGGGAGCGGGTCCGCCACCATGCGATTCAGGAGGTCGAGGGTCGGGACCTCGCCCTTCCACTCAGGCGTCATGCCTAGAACGCGAACCCCGCCTTCGCGTACCAGCGTGTGCCCTCGACGCTATGCGCCGCGGCCACGGACACCGTGTTGGCGGGACTCAGGAACGACAGCCAGACGCCACCCCCGGCGGCGGCGTGCCAGCGGTCCGACGTCTGGCCCGAGACGTACACGCGTCCGGCGTCCCCGAGTCCGAAGACGCCCAGCTGGGTCGGGACCAGGATGAAGAGCTTGGCGATGGATAGCCGCAGCTCGAGGTTTCCGAAGACCGCCGCGTCGCCCACGAAGCGATGCTCCACGAAGCCGCGCACCGTCGAGTCCCCGCCGACAAAGGCCGCTTCAAAGAAGGGAAAGGTCCCCCAGACCTTCCTGCCGGCGGCGCGCAGCGCCAGCGTGGGCCTCAAGGGCACGCGTGCCGTGAGGTACGAGCTCGCCTCGACGTGCCCCTCACCGAACGGCGACGTGATGTCCAGCGCCTTGGGGTAGTAGGTCCCGCCGAACCGGAACGTGATGCCACGGCGTGCGGCCGGAGGGTGGTCTCTGGTGTCGACGTGAAAGTCCGCTGCGGCACCGACCTGCCCCAGATCTTCCACGCCGTAGGGGCGCCTGGCGTTGATCAACGTGCCGCCCTCGAGGTTGGTATGGGAAAACTTGAACACGGGGCCGAGCGAAAAGCTCGCGGCACTCGACAGCGAGAACTCCAAGGCCGGCGCAACGAGGTACTGCTGCTGCTTCACCTTGTGGAAGTCGGTCGAGCCCGTATCGGGGGTCTCGTTGCCGAAGTCATAGAAACGGAGCACGTCGATCCCCGACGCGCGTAGGCGGAGCCTCACGATCACGGGAGGCACGATGCCGCGGAATTCTCCCGTGAACTCGGCGCGATAGGTTTGGGCACCCGTCGCGTACCCCGCCCGCGCTCTCAGGTGCGTGTTGTACGGCAGGCGCCGGAAGTCGTACCCGGTCCCGTCGGCGCCGGCACCGGCGAACAAACCGAAGTCCGGTGAATAGCTGATCCATGTCAGCGGCACCCAGCGTGAGCCCCAATCGCGCGGGAGACCGAACGTCGAGGTGTCGCGCGGCGGCTCGTCATAGTGCCGTCGGTCCACCGACGTCCCCGGTCCCGTCACGAACCGATCGTTGCCGCGGTCGTCGTAGAACTGCGTCCGCCCGGCTCGCGATGAGTCCGTCAACTCGTCGTCACCCGCGCCGCCGATGACCCGGAGCAAAGGCCCCGATCCGCCGGCACCGCGCACGATCGCCCGGTCGTCGCCGCCGTGCAGGAAGAGACGGACCTCATCGGTCTCTCGGCGGTCGAATGTTCGGCGGTAGAACGGTGGTCCCCCCGAGCCCGGGGACAGCCGCACCGACAACCGCCCGCCTGCGAGGCGCTCGACCTCCGCGAGATCCCGCTCATCGGTGCCGTGGATCTCCACGACTTGGGCGAGCAGCGCGTAATAGCGGTCGCTGATTTGTGGCAGGTGATCACGCCGGCGCCGCAACGCCCGGGTGAGGGCGGCTCCGTTCTTCCGGAGGTACTCGGGGGGCAACCGCCGCACCGCCCCGTCGATCACCGAATCGGTGAGGCGCGCCTGGAGGGTTCGGGCGACCGAGTCCCACACCGGCTTCTCGAGATCCTGGAGGAACCTTCGGTCGGGGACGTCGCCGGCGAGGGTGAGACGCCAGATGCTGGGGTAGTCGTCGCCGAAGCCGACGAGCTGCGGCCAGTAGAATCCCGTGAGCCACACAAGGAAGCCGTCCAAACGGGCGAACGCCTGGTCGCGATCCCGTGGGATGGGGCGCCAGATGTGAACCTGGCCTGAATCGAAGCGCGCCCAGCGCCACTGATCGTGGTGGCGGTCCCAGTCGCCAATGAAGACATCCATCAACCGGGCAGCGAGGTACGCCCGGGAGTCGACCCGATGGCGTGAACTGTGCTCGAGATGCTCGAACAGCTTCTTCGTGCTGGCGAGCTCGAGCGCACCCGCGAACGCCACCTCATTGTCCGGGGGCTCGGTTGGGCGCTCCTCGACCATGCCAAGCAGGAAGCCGGGACGCACGCAGTCGTAACCCCGCAAGCGCGGGTCGTCCGCCGGCAACAGCATGATGCGTGGCTCCGCGTGCAGCACGCCGGTAGCGTCGAGCAGCGGTGCGACCACCAGCGGCCCACCGGGATGCGCCGAGCTGATCTGGTCCTGGACAACGTCTTTGGCGAAGGTGGCCCGCAGCTCGGGCGGCAGCGCCAGGGTGGGATCCTTGTCAATCGAGCGGAACACGTACTGGCGTCCATCCTTGCCCAGGAGGCGCAGCACTTTCGTCTCCCGTCGGCCGCCACACCCGGTGGGAGTGACTCCGCCGGCGAACCGGGACAGGTCGAACACCTCGACCTCGAGAGGCGTCGCCCACAGGTCGCGGTAGTGCGCGCCCAGCAAGAGGCGATGCAGCCACCCCGCACTGTAGTGATCTCCCGCGACCACGGTTTGCCTGGTCGGAGCGCGGGTTGGCGGCGTCGCCTGTGCGGTGAGGAGCTCCGGCGTGAGCAACGTCGCCAGGCCGACAACCCACCGGCACAGCCTCCTCAATTGAGCCATAGTCCGAACTCCTCCGTCGCGCTCCCGGCGCGATCGATGAGCATGACGCCCAACCGCGCACGGCCGTCGCGCAGGAACTCCACGCGCATGAATCCGCTGGCGCTACGCGCGAACCGAGTGCTGTCGAGCGCCGTGACGCGCTCGATGTGACCGAACGTGCCGGTGCCGCTCACGAGCACATAGCGGGTGCTGGTGCCCGCGATCACTTGCAGCGTGTGCTCGTGCCCCGCCGCGTAGATGAGGGGGGGGCTGCCGGCGAACGCGCTGTCGAGCGCGGCGCGCATCCGCCCGTAGGCGCGGCTGGGAATGTCCTGACTCGATATCCCTTCCGCGCGCGCGATCGGATACACCGAGCCGATGAGGGGCAGGGGAATCCACAGCCATGGCTTGATGTTCCGCAACGGAAAGATGTGATCTTGCCACCCGAAGTGTCCGCCGTGCACCCCACCACTCGCGAGCGGATGGTGCGCCACCACGACCACGACACGCTGGCCGGCGGTGCGCAATGCCGCGCGGACTGAATCGATCACTGCACCCTCCGAGCTGGCCGGACACGACGATGTGGGGCCGACCGGCTTCGGTCCTTCCTGCAACCACCACTGGGTGTCCAGCGCCACGAGCCGCACGACCTGTCCGACGTCCACGACGGCCGGTCCCGGGCAGCCGCCCGCCGGCAGGAGTGCGAGACCGCCGCCCGCAGCCGCGATGAAGCGCTCCTGGCGACGGATCGCGTCCCAGCCGCCCGGCTGCATGCTGTCCCAGTCGTGGTTGCCGGGCACGAAGAAGCCACCGGCGCCGCTCGCGTGGAGGACACCCAGCTGCTGCGCGAGCACGCGCTCGGCCGCGGCGCGGCTCGGCGCGGCCGAGTCGGGCATACCGTCGGGGTAGACATTGTCGCCCAGGAACACGATGACGGCGTGCGGCGCGGAGGCGGCGGCGGCCCGGAGCGCCATGAACACCGGCTCCGAATCGGGCGGCGCGGCCGGACCGCCCGCGTCCCCAATGAGAAAGAGGGTGGCATCGATCTGCGCCGGGGGTGCCGGCGGCGCCGTTGCCGGACCGGCGCTGACCGTCGTCGCGTGGCCACATCCCTCGAGCCCGATGCACAGCGATGCCAGAGCGGCGAGCCGCCACGTCGAAGGCTTCACTCTTCCTTACGCTTCTTCAAACCGCGGAGCGACCGATACTCGACGGCGTCGACGGGGGGCGTGCCGCGCCCCTTGAGGGCGTCGAGCAGGGTCGCGGGCAGAAACTCGTCCCGGAGCCGAATCAGGTACTCGAGCGTCGAGCGGCCCGCCTCCGCCGGCACGATTTCCGCGAGCCGCCACCGACGCGCCTGGAGCTGCAGCAGTTCCTCGATGACGCGTTGAGCGGCTTCCGGCTGCGTCGTGTGAACGAGCAGCACACCGTTGAACCGGTCCTCTTTCTTGTCGCCCGATCGGGCCATCACGTAGGCCTGCAACCGGGCGGCGCGGTCCGCGACCTCCTCGAGCTCGTGGGGCGCAAGGGCCGCGAGCAGATCCGGATCCCCCACGGCCAGCGCGGCCGAGGCCCGCCGACGCGGGCCGAGCAGCCCCTCGGCAGGCGGCAGCGCCGGTGTGCGGCCCTGCTGGTCCGCGTAGATGTTCCCCACGTTGAGCTCCCACAGCGCGAGCACCACCGCGTTGAACATGACCGACATCACCGCCGCCACGGTCGGCGAGAAGACGCCCGCGGCGACGCCGACCGCGAGGGCGAGGAAGATGTAGACCGCGTCCTTCGTATCCTTGAGGGTATTGCGGAACCGGACCGCCGCCACGATGGCCGCGAGCGTGAACGCGAGGGCCAGGCTGTTCTGCACCAGAATCACCGTGGCGGCAACCGTCATGGGCAGGATGATGACGGTCTGCACGACCGACTGGTCGTACCCCGAGCGCTGCTTCGTCAGCATGTACACCCAGGAGACCGGCAGCACGAGCAGCAGCGCCGTGAGCATCGACAGGAAGGTGACCAGTGCCCATTGGCCCTGAGACAGGCTTCCAGCCGCCGCTGTCGCCTCCTCGACCAGGCGGTTGCGACTGGCCACGGTCTCGAGGAGGGAGACCTCCCGGAACCGGTCCAACAGCTGAGGGATGCTGGGCACGAACCTGACCAGCAGCCACACGGCGAGCCCGAGCAGCACGTAGTACGCTGCCAGCCGCAGGTAGGGGGAGCTCCGCACCGAACGGACTCTGTCCACGAGGAAATTGTAGCGCGCGGGACGGAATCGGCCAGGGGCCCGTCGCACCGCTCGCCCGCTAGGCGAGGGTCCGCTAAGTTGCGCGCATGATTGACGTGCTCGACACCTTGCGCGCGAGCCTGGCGCCACACTACGACGTCGAACGCGAGATCGGCGCAGGGGGCATGGCGCGGGTCTTCCTCGCGGTGGAGCAGCACCCGCATCGCCGCGTCGCGATCAAGGTGCTCGACCCGGAGGTGTCCACCCGCCTGTTGCGCGAGCGGTTCATTCGCGAAGTGGACCTCTCGTCGAACCTCAGCCATCCCCACATTGTCCCGATCTTTTCGGCTGGTGAGGTCGACGGGCTGTTCTACTACGTCATGCCGTACGTCGAAGGCGAGTCGCTGCGGCATCGGCTGCTGCGCGAGCGGACGCTGCCGCTCGAAGACGCGCTCCACATCGCGCGCGACGTCGCCGACGCGCTCGCCTTCGCCCACCAACAGGGAATCATCCATCGCGACATCAAACCGGAGAACATTCTGCTGTCGGGCACGCACGCGATCGTGGCGGATTTCGGGATTGCGCGCGCCATCAGTGCCGCCGGGAGCCTGACGCTCACGCAGGCGGGCCAGCCGATCGGGTCCCCGGGGTACATGAGCCCCGAGCAAGCGATGGCGCTGGGCGACCTCGACGCGCGGACCGACATCTACAGCCTCGGCTGCGTGCTGTTCGAGATGCTGGCGGGGGAGCCGCCCGCCACGAGCATGACGGAACGCCGGGTGCACAACTGGGCGGCGCTGGAGTCAAAAAAATCGCTGCGGGAGGCCAACACAGGGGCGGTGCGCGGCGTGAAGCACGCAATCTCTCGAGCTCTCGCCCCACTCCCCGATGACCGGTTCCCCACGGTCACGGAGTTCGCGACGGCGCTCGGGGCACCCACCTATCGGACGAGCGTGCCGACGCGTGGGATCCTCGCCAGCCGGCGGGGACGAAGATTCGCCATCGCCCTGGGAGTCGTGCTTGCACTGCTCGGCGTCGGCGCGGCCGCACGGCTGCTGCGCGGTCGCGGGTGGCACCTCAATGATCGGCGCGTAGTCGTGGCCGTGATCGAAAACCACACCGGGGACCCTACGCTCGACAACGTGGGTCACATGGCGGCCGATTGGGTGACGCAGGGCCTCGCCCAAACGGGGCTGGTGGAGGTGGTGCCGTCCGTCTCGGTGATGAGCTCCTCCCGCACACCCGGCGGGCACGGACCGGGCCATCTCGATGCCGTCGGGGTTCAGACCCTGGGGCGCGAGACGGGCGCCGGCACGGTGGTCTCGGGAGCGTACTATCGGCAGGGGGACAGCATCCGGTTCCAGGTCCAGATCTCCGCCGCGAAGGACGGCACGGTGTTGCGCGCGCTCGAGCCGGTCGCGGGCCCTATTTCGCAGCCGCTCGCCGCCGTCGAAACCGTGCGGCAACGGGTGATGGCGGCGCTCGCGACGCTGTTCGACTCACGCTTGAGCTTGTGGGCCAAGGCCCACGGACAGCCTCCGACGTTCGCCGCGTACCAGGAGTTCATCCAGGGCCTCGATCGCATGGTGCAGTTCGACTCACGCGGCGCCATCGATCACTTCCAGCGGGCCGCGCGGGAAGACACGACTTTCCGCCTGCCGCTCATCTTCGCGGCGCACGAGCACATGGATCTGGGTGAGTTCGCTACGGCAGACTCGATCGCGCACGCGGTGGAGCGATCTCCAGGCCTCCTCTCCCCGCTCGACCAGCACTACCTCACGTGGGTGCTCGCCCAGAGTCGGGGCGATCGGGAGCGAGCGCTCGAAACGGCGCGCGAGATGGCCGTCATCGCGCCGAATTCGGAGACGCTGTGGCTCGTCGCGCAGTGTGCGCTGGCCCTCAATCGCCCCCGCGAAATGGTCGTGGCCCTCACCACACTCGGGCCCGATCGCGGCCTGTTCCGCGGCTGGTCGGTCTATTGGTTCTATCTGACCTTCGGCCGCCATCTCGAGGGCGATCACCGCCGTGAGCTGAAGGACGCGCTCGAAGGGCGGCGGCGCCACCCGGCCGACTTTGCCGTGCTCGCGGCCGAGGTGCGCGCGCTGGCCGCCCTGGGGCGGGTCGCGGACGTCAACGAGCGCCTGGTCGAGGCGCCGAGCCTCCCGCCCCAGCCGGGGTGGTCGCCTGCCGACATCGCCATGATCGCAGCGCTCGAGCTGGCGGCGCACGATCACCAGGCGGATGCGCCCGCCGTGGGCATGTGGGCTGTACGTTGGCTGGAAGACCGCTCGTCTGCGGACGCGCACTCGGTGGCCAACCGGTTCCGTCTGGCCCTCGCCTACTACGTGGGTGGCCGGCTCGACGACACGCGGCGCCTGCTCGAGGGTCTCGCGTCGGAGCGGGCCGCGGGCGTGCCGGACTACGCCACGATGCGGTGGATCGCGGTCATCACGGGCGACTCGCCCGATCGGGTGACGATCGAGGGGTTTCTCGGCGTGCTGGCGGCGCGCCAGGAGAGGCGGGCCGCCGCGCTGGCCTTCGACCGGACACTTCAGGCGATGAGCCCCCGGTATCTCTACGGCAGGCACACGATGTGGCGGGCCCGGATCCACGCCGTGCTGGGCGAGCGTGACGCCGCCGTCGGGCTGGTGCAGGAGGCATTTGCGCAAGGGTATCCGCGCGGCGGCGTGATGCACCTCTTCCCGTCGCTGCGGTCGCTGCGTGATTACCCGCCGTACCACGAGCTGCTCACGCCGAAGGAGTAGGGTGCAATGAAGCGTGTGTTTTGGTTCCTCGAGCGATTCGCTGGCGGCTCATCGGGCGGAGTTGGAGCTCGGTCGGTGAAATGATGGCACGCCTGTCGGTCGCCGCCGCGACCGCGTTCGTGACCGCCCGCTGTGGTACGACCCTTCCAGCACGAGCGCCAGCACCCGTACCACTGAGCGACGCAGTCGAGCCCCAGGCGGTGCTGCGCGCCATGACCACGGTCGCCGACTGGCAGCTGGCGAACCCATCGGCCCACAAGCCGTACGAGTGGCAGGGGGCGCCATTCTGGGTAGGGCTCTACGAGCTCGCGTTGCCGTCGAGCAGTCGCCAGAAATACCTCGATGCGATCCGCCGGAATGGCGAAAGCGTCCAGTGGCAGCCGGGGCCGCGCGCCCTTCTCGCGGACGACCACGCCGTCACCCAGAGCTACTTTCTTCTCTATAGAGTCGAGCATGATCGCCGCGTGATTGAGCCGGCCTTGGCGCGCTTCGGGGAGATGTTGCACGCGCCGTTCGCCGAGCCGCTCGAGTTCAGCGACGACAAGGCATTGCGCGAATGGGTCTGGTGCGACGCTCTGTTCATGTCTCCGCCGGCCCTCGCGCTTGCCACGAGCGCCACGGGCGACGGTCGTTATGCCGATCTCATGGACCGGCTCTGGTGGAAGACAACGGACTACCTGTACGACAGACGAGAGCGATTGTTTTACCACGATAGCCGATTCTTCGATCAGCGCGAACGCAACGGTAAAAAGATGTTCTGGAGTCGGGGGAACGGCTGGGTGCTTGCAGGTCTCGCCCGCGTGCTGCAGTACTTGCCTCCGGACTATGCCGGGCGAGGGCGCTTCGTTGCCTTATTCCAGGAGATGGCGCGACGAATCGCTGACTTGCAAGGACCGGATGGCTCTTGGCGTGCAAGCTTACTTGATCCAGACAGCCGGCCGAACCCGGAGACCAGCGGGACGGGTTTTTTCACGTACGCGCTTGCGTGGGGCATGAATGAGGGTTTGCTTGGGCGCGAATACGAGCGCGCGGTACGACGCGGATGGTCGGCACTGGTTCGGGCCGTACAACCAAGCGGCAAGCTCGGCTACGTTCAGCGCGTGGGAGATGCACCCGGCGACACGGGACCAGAGCAGACGGAGATCTACGGCACTGGGGCGTTCCTGCTCGCAGGCAGTGAGATCCTGCGACTGGCTTCGCGGTAGCCACCCCCCATGACCCAGATCGCATTCGCCGGCGTCGGCGTGGACTTCGGCGCCACGAGACTGTTCTCCGACGTCTCCTTCACGGTCGCGCCCGGCGAACGCTGGGGCATCCTGGGCCGGAACGGCATCGGGAAGACGACCCTGTTCCGGCTGCTGACGGGCGATCTCGAGCCCACTCGCGGGAGCCTCGCGCGCGCGCCCGGCCTCCGCGTGTCGCTGCTCGAGCAGCACCGCGACTACGGCGCCGCGAGGACGGTGTGGGAAGCGGCCGCTGGCGAGCTCGCCGAGCTGCTGGCGCTGGAACAGTCCCTGGTGGAGCAAGCCGCCAACCTCGCCCACGACTCGTCGCCCCGCGCGTTGGCCCGGTACGGCAAAGACTTGGAGCGCTTCGAGCGCGAGGGTGGCTACGCCGTCACGGCGCGCATCGACGCGGTGTTGCACGGCCTCGAGTTCGATCCCGCCCAGGCCCGCGTAACGCCGCTGTCTGCGCTGAGCGGCGGCGAGCTCGGCCGGCTCGGCCTGGCCCGCCAGCTCATGTCGACCGCCGACGTCTTGCTGCTCGACGAGCCGACGAATCACCTGGATCTCGAGACGACGCGGTGGCTCGAGCAATACCTCGCCGCCAGTGAGCGCACCGTGCTGCTCGTGAGCCATGACCGCGCGTTTCTGTCCGCCACCGTGGATCACGTGCTGCACTTCGAAGGCGGCACCGCCACGCCGTACTCGGCCGGCTACA
>DASQAM010000012.1:0-3639 GCA_035635735.1 Gemmatimonadales bacterium
AGCGGACCACCCTCCTTCAGCACGCCGTCCAAGATCATCGCGACCATGCGGTCGCGGAGCTGGCGGTAGATCGGCTGACTGTCGTTCCACTCACGCTTCATCAGGGTTACAAGATCACCCGATTCGTCAGGAGCCGCTCCCATCGGTGATCCGCCGCAGGTCGAAGTGCGCGCGGAACGGCTTGTCATCCGGCAGCATGTACGTCCAGTCTTCGGTGTGGTGGGTGGCATCGATGAAGGTGAACACCACTTGCCGCATGTAGCCGAGCTCGGTGGTCCCGGCGATGTCCAGGAAGTCGAATTCCACCGTCTTGCCGTCGGGCGACACCGTGCCCGCCATCCGGGGTCGGTTTCCGGCGTCGCAATAGTGCGTCAACATCAGACTATCGCCGCTGAGGTAGAGCATCGTGAGCGGATGGTCGTACCGCGTTGGATCATCCGGCTTGCCGATCTCCTGGGTCTCGAGCACCAGCGCGTGGCCGCGCGACGTGACGCGGATCGTGACCCACGAATACGTGCCATTCCCCATATCGGCTCGCGTCGGCTCGCCGGTGATCGAGGCGCGCCACTTGCCCGCGAGGGTCTTCAGCCGGTCGAAGGCCCGTTGCGCGTCGGTCGGCGCCGCGGGAAGCGCGGGGAGCGCGAACGCCCCCAGGGACAGGCATGTTAGAGCGACGGGGAGCGTCACGCGCAGCGGTTGCATGGGTCCCTCCAGTGTGGTATTATCGCAACTGTTATAGCTAACTATAACACCACATCACGTTGCGTCAAGCCGGCTGCGGTCTTGATCGGAGCAGAGGGCGGCCCTGGAAGACGTGCACTGGCGAGGCGGCGCGACGCTACTGCATGTGATGCCCGCGGGCATCTTCGCGTCGCAGGGGTCGGGTGCCCACAGGACGCGGACCCATCGCGAACGTGCGCAGGCGCCGCAGCGGCGCTTTAGTTGGGAACGGGGCCGGTGGTCGCGCCCGCCCAGAAGAACTCGCCGTCGTTGCTCCGGTACCAATGCGCGTTGCGGTTCACCGTCAGCCCGTTGCTGGTCCAGCCGGCGTATTGGAGCGTAGATCCTCCCGGCACCGTCCGCGCTATCGGCGCTAGTGTGGTCGGCGCGCCCGCTCGCAGGTTGAGATCGAGCCGCGCCTGCACGCTTCCTGGCCGGTCCAGGAAGTTGTAGCTCGCGGGGTCGAGCGCCAGCCGCCGCGCTCGCGCCACGAAGTCATCGAGGTCGATCCAGGTCCCGGGACACGTCTTGCGCGCGTAGATCTCACGGTGGCCGATCACATGGTCGCGATCGATCGGGATCGACCAGCGGTTGCAGATCTCCATCACCAGGCGGGTGCTCGTGCCACGCATCGCGTCGCTCCACGGCGTATCGGCCGCTCCTTCGTGCTCGACGCCGATGGTATAGAAGTTCGGGTTTGGGGTGTCCTTGATCAGCGTCCAGGTCGGCTGATAGCGGCGCCCGGCGTGCCAAGCGGTGTCACCCTCGGCGACGTACTGATGCACCGTGCCCGTCGTGCCGACGCCATAGTGCGCGGAGACGCGGGACGCGGGATCCAGAAACCACGTGTCGGTGCCCTGCAGCGTCCCATCCATGATGTGGATGACCACGGCCAGCGGTTGCAGGCCGTCGCGCCCCTTGGCTTTGTTAGGCGTGCCGATCCAAACGACGTCCACTTACTTGATCTGGCCCGTCGTATCGTCAGCGCGGCCGCTGCAGCCCGGGCGGCGGCACGCCGGTGTGCCCTCGATCAACGCCGGATACACAGCGACATCACCGACGAAGATTGCGCACGTGACGTTCGGCAGAGCGATGTTGGTCATCGTCGCCCACCAACCCAGACGAGCATAACCGCTGGCGAGGGTGGGTCGCTCGAGCACATTGCCGCGCGAGGGGCAGAAGTTCAGCACACCGCGAGTGGGAGGTGTCGTGCAACGGACGGCGCTCGCGTATTTGAGCGAATCGCGGAAATAGTCTTCCTCGGCCATGACCAGCTGCACCAGGTCGGTCTTCATTGAGACAACATATGCATGCTCCCTCGACCCCCTGAGCTTGGAGAGGGACGGGCCGAGGGTGGGCAGCGCCATGCGGACGAGCATGGCGATCAGCAAGGCCAGGATGACATGCTCGATGAACGTGAAACCCTTGGAGGTCATCGCGATCACTCCAGCGTCGAGACTGCAACCATCCAACCCTTACTGTACTGCGCGCCGCCAGCGACGTTCCGCCACGACCGGCACCACCGTCATCATAGAGAGACGAGGTGTCGTCGGGAATTGGCACAGATAGCAAATTCATGAGGGGCCCACCGCGCATGGTTTCGATTCCCCCGGCAACGAATTGAGTGGGCTCATCCGCCCGACCGGGCGCAGATTGGCCCGGTGTCGCTCCCTTGCCAACCGCGGGCCGAGGACTCGATCATATGGGCATGGCGGCGCCGATGTACTACACGGCCGAGATGGTGCGGGCGCTCCCCGACGACGGCTACCGGTACGAGACGGTCCACGGGGAGCTGCTCGTGACGCCCGCTCCCCGCCCCTGGCATCAGGAGGTGGTGGACCGCCTCCGCGACGCTCTGAAGCAGTATCTCACCCGACACGCCGGCTGGCATCTCTGGTCGGCACCGGCCGACATCTCGTGGACAGTCGACGTGCTCGTGCAGCCGGACCTCTTCGTCGTCCCGATCGAGGAGGCGCGCACGCTGGACTGGGCGCGGCTGCGTCACCTCGAGCTGGTCGTCGAGGTCCTGAGCCCGACCACCGCTCGTGCCGACCGCTTCACGAAACGCCGCCTCTATCAAGAGGAGCGGATCCCCACTTACTGGATCGTCGATCCCGATGCGCACTTCGTGGAGGTCTGGACGCCCGATGCGGTGATCCCGCAGGTCGAGCGCGAGCGCGTCGTGTGGCTTCCCGCAGGCGCGACTGATCCGCTCGAGCTCGCGGTGCCGGAGCTGTTTCGGCCCCTGTAGTCCCCGGGGCACCGCCCCGGGGTCAGCCGCTCACCTGCGGAGTCTCGCGGCGTACAGCTAGAGAATCGTTTCGAGCGGGCACGCAAACCCCAGCAGCACGTCTTCGCCCTCGAGCGCTGCTTCGGCCGTGACGATGGTCTCGCTCCCGTCCTGCCGGTAGACGCGCGCCACGCGCCGTAGCGGATCCACCACCCACACTAGGCGGGCGCCGGCGGAGAGCCAGTCGGCGACTTTGGCGAGGATCTCACCGGGCTGGTCGCCGGGCGAGAGGACCTCCACGACGAGGTCCGGGGCGAAGTCGGGGAAGCCGGCTGGTTCGGGGTCGGGGAGTCGGTCTCTCCTAATGAACGCGATGTCGGGACCACGTACGGTGTCCGGATCGCTCGCCACCTTGAAACCCACTTCCGGCAACACCCGGCCGAGGTCACCCGCTCGCACATGCGCGTCGAGCCGGCCGGCAAGCTCCATCGTGACTCGACCGTGCCGGAAACCCGGCAGCTCTGCGTAGCCGGTTTCGCTACGCCAAGCGAAAGCCGGGGAGCGTGATGCTCTCCGGCTTTCGATTTGTCTGGAGGTCTGGCTGCGCGCGCATCTAGCAGCGAGTCGGTCGAGTCAACGACGGGATGCCGTAGCCGAGCGATTTCGCTACGCAATGAAAAGCCGGTGGG
>DASQAM010000013.1:0-3669 GCA_035635735.1 Gemmatimonadales bacterium
CGCAAAGCGGCTCGTCTCGCGGCGTTGAATGCCCTCGCGGTCGCGCGCCAGTATTTGGGATCACTCGATAGAGTGACGCGGATCGTCCGGCTCGGCGTGTTCGTCGCGACGGCCGGTGATGTCCGCGATCAGCCGAAAGTCGCCGATGGCGCTTCGGAGCTCTTGCAGGAGATCTTCGGCAAAGAGAAGAACCCTGCTCGCATGGTGTATGGCGTCGCGAGCCTTCCGCTCGGCGCCTCGGTCGAATTGGAGATCATTCTCGAGGTCGCGGAGGGCGTCGACCCACCGACGTCTCATCGCACCACACAGATAGACGGGCTATCCATCTTCCACCGAGAGGCCGGCCCGAAAGACGCGCCGACGATTCTCTTGCTTCACGGCCTGCCTTCGTCGTCGCGAATGTTCGAGCCCCTCTTCGCCCGGCTGTCCGATCGTTATCACCTCGTCGCCCCCGATTACCCGGGCTTCGGACACAGCGACTGGCCGGACCCGAAGACATTCGCGTATACGTTCGATCACTACGCCGAGATCATGAATCATTTCACCGAAGCGCTCGGGCTCTCGCGCTACACGCTGTACATGCAGGATTACGGCGGCCCCGTGGGCTTTCGCATGGCCTTGGCTCATCCGGATCGGATCGAGGCGCTCATCGTCCAGGATGCGGTGGCGCACAACGAAGGCCTGGGGGCGAACTGGAAGCCGCGGCGGGCCTTCTGGGCCAATCGCGCCGCCAACGAGAACACGCTTCGCACAAATCTCTTGTCGCTGGCGACGACACGCACGCGCCATGTCGGGAACGATCCCAACGTGGAACGTTACGACCCGGATCTCTGGACCGATGAATTCGCGTTTCTCAACCAGCCCGGCCAGGCCGACATTCAGAGCGATCTCTTCTACGACTACCGCACGAACGTCGAGGCCTACTCCAAGTGGCAGGCTTGGATGCGGGAGCAGCAGCCTCGGCTGCTCGTCCTCTGGGGCAAGTACGACCTGTCTTTCGAGCTTTCGGAACCGGAGGCCTATCGCCGCGACGTGCCGAACGCCGAAGTCCACGTGCTCGATGCCGGCCATTTCGCGCTCGATACTGCAGCGGAGCAGATTGCGCAGCTCGTCCGGGGCTTCATGAAGTAGCGGAAGGGAGGACAGCAATGATTCGAACCCATCAGCCAGGCCAGGCCGTTTTCAGATCGGTCCTGCCCGAACAGATCGACTGGATGCCATTCCCGGCGTTCCCACCGTCGGTCCGGCTCGCCGTCGTTGTCGGTCAGCCCTCAGAGCCCGGCCCCTACGTGATCAGGGTCAAAGTGCCCTCCGGCGTGAAGATGATGCCACACCGGCACCCGGAGGACAGAGTGTATACGGTGATGTCCGGCGTTTTCTACATCGGCCTGGGCGATCAGTTCGACGGCGACAAAGTGGAGGCGTATCCGGCCGGTAGCGTCATCGTTCTGCCCGGCAATACGTCCCACTTCCATTGGGCAAAATCCGGTGAGTACATCACCCAGGTAACGGCTACTGGCCCGCTTGGCCTCGAGTACTTGAATCCCGCCGACGATCCACGTGAGCACCAACGACAGAAGTGACTTCGCGGGAAGGCTCCCTCCTCGGGGTCGCCGTCACCTATGTTCTCTAGCTTGCGCAAATCTGGAGGTGAGGTCATGCTGGTGCGAGTTGGTAGCTCGAAGGACGTCACCGCGGGGCAGATGCGCGTATTCGATGTCGCGGGAACCAAGGTGAGGTGTGAGGAGAGGTGAAGAGGGAGTTCAAGGTGAGCCACAGTATGAAATCAAGAGCGACAACACCGACCACATTGCCTTGCACAAGAGCTGGGCACTGCGAAGGATGAACGACCATGATCACTCTCAACATCAACGGTAAGGACCAGGCCGTGGACGTGCCCGCGGACATGCCGATCCTGTGGGCGCTGCGCGATGTCGTCGGCTTGACCGGCACGAAGTTCGGTTGCGGCATGGCGCTCTGTGGGGCCTGCACAGTGCATCTCGACGGACAGCCGATCCGCTCGTGCGTGACCCCGGTGGCCGTGGCGGCCGGGAAGAAGATCACCACCATCGAGGCGATCGGGGAGACGCCGGCTGGCAAGAAGGTGCAGCAGGCGTGGCTGGACCTCGAGGTCGTGCAGTGCGGCTACTGCCAGTCGGGCCAGATCATGTCGGCGTCGGCGCTGCTCGCAAAGAACGCCCATCCGAGCGACGCCGACATCGACGCGGCCCTGTCGGGCAATATCTGTCGCTGCGGGACCTACCCTCGCATTCGCGCTGCGATCAAGCAGGCTGCGAAAGGAGCTCGAGCATGACCACCTACACGGTATCGCGACGCGACTTCGTCGTCGTGCTCACCGCCACAGGCGGTGGGCTCCTGCTCGGCTGCCAGATGGGTGAACGGTCGGGCGCCGCGACCGCGGCCGCCGCGGCATCGCCGCCCGCCTTCGCGCCGAACGCGTTCATCCGTATCGGCACGGACGGCCGGGTCACCCTGATCATGAATCAGGTCGAAATGGGACAGGGCACGTACACGTCGATGCCCATGCTCTTGGCGGAAGAGCTCGAGGTCGGGCTCGATCAGGTCCAGCTGGAGCACGCCCCGCCCAACGACAAGCTCTACGCCAATCCGTTTTTCGGCGACCAGGAAACGGGGGGCTCGTCGTCGGTGCGCGCGTTCTACGAGCCGCTGCGCCACGCCGGCGCGACCGCGCGCACCATGCTCGTCGCCGCCGCTGCCCAAACGTGGGATGTGGACCCGGCGTCATGCCGGGCAAAACGAGGCGTAGTAACACACACGCCGACCGGCCGTACCCTCGGCTACGGCGCGCTGGCCGAAAAGGCGGCCAAAGTGCCGGTGCCGGAGAAAGTCGCGCTCAAGGATCCCAAGGACTTCACGCTGATCGGCACACCGGCGAAGCGGCTGGACACGCCGGACAAAGTGAACGGCCAGGCGCAGTACGGCATCGACGTGCGGCTGCCGGGGATGAAGATCGCCACCGTGGCCGCGAGCCCCGTGCTGGGGGGCAAGGTCGCGGCCCTGGACGAAGCCAAGGCCATGGCGATCCCGGGCGTGCGGCAGATCGTCAACCTGGGCGATGTGGTCGCCGTGGTCGCCGACCACATGTGGGCGGCGAAGCAGGGGCTTGCCGCGCTCGCCATCCGCTGGGACGACGGGCCAAATGCCGGTGTGAGCACGGCCGACGTCGTGCAGGGGCTCGACGCGGCCTCGCAGCAGCCGGGCGTGGTCGCCCGGACGCAGGGCCAGGTCGCAGACGCCCTCGCCGGCGCGGCGAAGCAAATCGACGCCGTGTACCAGGTCCCCTTCCTGGCCCACGCCACGCTGGAGCCGATGAACTGCACCGTCCACGTGCAGAAGGACCGCTGCGAGGTGTGGACCGGCTCGCAGACCCTGACCCGGGCGCAAGGGACCGCCGCCCGGGTGACGGGCCTGCCACTGGAAAACGTCGTGGTGCACAACCACCTGCTGGGCGGCGGATTCGGCCGACGACTCGAATACGACTGGGTGACACAGGCCGTGCGCATTGGGCAGCAGGTGGAGGGACCTGTGAAGGTGGTGTGGACCCGCGAAGAGGACATGCAGCACGAGTATTATCGCCCCTACTACTACGACCGCATGGCCGCTGGGCTGGATGCCCGCGGCCGGCCG
>DASQAM010000014.1:0-4968 GCA_035635735.1 Gemmatimonadales bacterium
ATGCCGTTCACCTGCAGAATCGATCCCGACAGACGCGGCGATCCGCTCGTCGCTCCCGGCATGGTCACCGGCTCCTCGGCCACACCGCCCGTGATGGCGGGAGGCCCGGGAGGCGGGCCGAACCAGCTGCCTTGGCCGGCGTCCGGTCCGGCCGTCAAGCGTCGCACCCAGGCGAGGGTCAAGTGCCGAACGTTGGTCTGGTCGATCTGTCTGAGGGTGCTGTAGCGACGCTGCGTATAGTCGCCCGCATAGGTCGGCCATGCGTCCGCCACGGGCTTGGTCAGCAACGCCGGATCCAAACCCTGGCCTACCAGCGGCCAGTTCGGCAGACAGAGCGCTATCGAGAGCAGCAGCGTGCCGGTCTTCATTTCAATGTGACGAGATACGCGGTCAGGTCATGGATGTCCGCATCGCGCCACTGCGGGAGCCTGTCGATATGCCATTGCAACGGATTGGCCAGGACGACTTTGGGGATCGAATCGTGTCGCGCGAAGCTGCGGTACGTCCCGTCGGGCTCTCGCAGCGCAACGATGAAGGCAGAGAGATGATCGAGCTCTCCCTGCATGCGCTGCCCCGAGGGGAGCGTCACGGTCACCGTCGTTGGCAGCGCTTTCACCGGCGGCGCAGCAGCGCCTGACCGGCGACGCCCGCGCCCGCCGCCACCGGAGACGATCAGGTTCTGAATCGTCTTGGGCTCGTACCGGCTGCCGATCCCGGCGAGATCTCCGGTGGCCGAGTGGCATTGCGTACAGCGCCCAGCTCCGTTGAAATACGCCTCTCCTTCCTTGGCGTTGCCCACCAAGATATCGAGTGTGCTGGGCGCGCCACGATCGGAGAGGGGCTGGCGGTGCAGCCAGGCAGCGATGTCGGCGATGTCCGTCGCGGAGAGCGCGAACTTGGGCATACCCTGAGCGGGGATGCCGTTCTGTACGATCGGCGTAATCAGCTCCCCGCGCTGATCGCGGAGCACCACCTCGTCACGGACCAGGTTCGGGCCGGTTTCTCCGCCCCTGGCGTCCGAGCCATGGCAGAAGCTGCAATTGCTCCGGAAGATCTGCTCGCCACGGGCAACCTGCTCGGGAGGGGCGGGAGGATGCTCCGGATAGTCGGGGCGCGATGGAGCCTGCGCCCGAGACGGCGCAGCACACAGCATCGCCGCAACTGCGGCGATCACCGTGCCGAGGGACCGAAACCGTCTCCGTGAATGCATGGATTGAATCCTCATGGGCGAAGATGCGCCGCACCGGAAGCGCACGCAAGCGCAATCTGCGAGGAGGGTCCGAACGACCGCGCGAACAGCGGACACAGCGTCGGGCCGACAACCAGCAGCGCGTGGTAGTCGCCCAAGAACATCCCCTGCTTTCGCGGTCCGGGTTGCCACGGAAAATCGAGCACCGGCGACTCCTGTCGCTCGAACACCGTGCCGTCGTTCGCAAGTCGAACACGGGCTACTCGTACTGATGTCGGGTAGATACCGCCCAATCCGTCGGCTACAGAAGCGGCAGTGAAGTACGAAAAGGCGAGGCTCCCGTCCGCAAGCACGGCGGTCGATGGCTGCCAGGCCGCAACCGTGGTGTCTGACAATCCGGCCACGACCGGACTCCAGGTTCGTCCGCCGTCACTCGACGCTGTGATGCCGATTTGGAGATGATCTCCCCGAGAGAATCGCCCGTCCGCGAACGCGACAAATAGGCGGCCGGTGTGTGGATCGATGGCGACCCGTGCGACGTCCTCGCCGACACGCAGAACCACGTTCGACCCCGGAAACCGTGGCGGACTCTTGAGAGGCGTGAACGTCGCCACCTGAGTTGGCGCGCTCCACGACTCGCCGGCGTCCGGTGAGACGAGTAGCCAGATGGCCCCGTGCGCACCGCTCGTATAGACCACGACCAGGTGCCCGCTTACTGGATCGATAGCCATTTGTGGCAAGTCGGCTGATGCGCCGGCGTATTTCGGAGAGATCGCTCTTGGCGTCGACCAGGTTCGGCCGCCATCGGTGGTCTTCGAGAGGACCGCAAGGCCAACCTGCGTGCTGTCAGGCAGCGACTCGGTACGACTGCTCAACACGAATGCCACGGCGGCGTTTCGCGGATCCACCGCGAGCGACGAGTTGTCATACTGACCCTGCTTCGCGGGTACCACCATGGCGATGACCGGCGCGTGCCACGACCGCCCACCATCGCTCGACGTCGTCACCGCAATGCCGCTCGCCGAATCCTCAGTGAACGACAGGCCGCTCGCGTAGATCGGTCCGTTCCCGCCCAGGGCAAGCCAGGGATCGCCAGCCGTGTGAAAAGAAAAGCTTGTTCCCGTCGCACAACTCGTGAGCGGAAGCGTCGTCACGTATGGCCATGACTCGCCGCCGTCAAACGATGTCGCCGAGCGAAGCACGGTGACGCCGAAGCGCGCTCGCTGCGACCACGAAATGACCAGATGATTCTGATTACGTGGATCGACGACTCCGAACGGCTCCGACGCCGGTGTGACTGTATCGATCGGGATGGTTGCCTGAGCGCAGCGCGAGAACGCGGAATCCGTTTTTGCCGAAACCGCAACCAGTCCGGTGCGGTGGCCCGGCGACCGAAGTGGAGCTGGGGTGCAGCTCATCGCCGTGAGGGCGACAACGAAAGACAGCGCGAGGATGTCTTGGCTAACCATGACTACTGGTGCGCTCCCCCTCAACATCCGCAGAAGAACAGGACGAACGTCGGCCACTCGATGTAGTCGGTGATGTCGGCGGGTACGTCGAAGAGACGGCCGAGCACGTGCGCGTCGGTGACATCCCTGACTTCCCGGCCGTGGGGGTCGGCGGCTGCGGTGCCGGACGCGTTGCGAATCACGGTCGCCACATGGACGCCGTTGATCCTGACCTCAGTGTCGCCGAACAGCTGCCCCGCGCCGGGATGCAACGGGCCTGAGGTGGTGCGGATCGAGTCGCCCTGCCAGGTGAACGCCCAGCTCGCGGTGGCCGCGGTGGAGCCCGGGCCCGGCAGCGTCGCGCTGTGCATGAACGAGAACCCGCCCCCATAGGAGCTCCCGGAGAACGTGCCATCGCCATCGGGCGGGATGCTGTAGGGGATGGTCAGGTAGATGAACCTGCCGCCGGGTGCAACCGGGCTCGCTGCCGCATAAATGGTCGCGCACTGACCGCAGGCGGCGTCGGCAGGCCGGCGCCACACGTTCCAATCCACGATCGCCCCAAAGCCCGGACCCGGCAAGTTGAACACCGCGAAGCGCAGTGACGTGCTGTCGGGCCGGCCGCCATTGAATTGGTTCAGCGGCTCGAGATACGCGTACCCGATCTCGACCTTGGGAGACGCGGGCAAGCCGGTCCGATCGAGCTGGTAGAGTGTCACCCGTAGCAGGTTTCCGGGCGTCCCGGGGCGCGTCGTGAGGAAGACGCGCCGGCTGATCGCATCCCATTCGACCGTCTTGCCCAGCACACTCGAGTCCATGTGCTGAATGTCCAGGCGAGCGGCAAGCATCGGCAGCGCGAGGGCGCTGAGACTCTTGAGTTGCGGGGACCTGAAGCCGGCCTCGATCGTGTCGAGCTGGGCGGCCAGGTCGCTGACGTCCTTCAGGGGCAACCTGCTGGCGGTGCCCGTGCCGTCGGAGCAGGCCAGGACGGCAAGGAGCAGAATCGGGATGGTCCGTCTCATTCCATTACATATATCGCACCATCCGACGCTCGCCAAGCTACCCCGGGGGTACGAAACTTCCCCTCGGCTCGTCGCGTACTCCCCCCCAACTCCCGCACCCGTTCAGCCACGGAGGGCACATGAGCTGGACCCGCAATCCTGGACGAGTGGTTGGATTCTGGTACCTGCTCCTCGTACTGGGTGGCCCGCTGCGCCTCATCTACATCCCCAACAAACTCTTCGTGCACGACAACGCGGCCGCGACGGCCGGCAACATCGCTTCGCACGAGTGGCTCTTCCGGTTCGGCATGTTGAGCGATCTGTTCGGCGCCGTGGTCCTGATCTTCCTCGTGCTCGCGTTTTACCGGTTGTTCAAAGGCGTCGACCAGCAGCTCGCGGTGCTGCTCGTGATCGTGGGCGGCGTGATGCCCGCCCTCATCAACTTCGTGAACGTGGTGAGCGATGCCGGTGCCCTCATGGTCGCCCGGAGCGGGAGCGCCGGGGGCGCCGACTTCTTGTCGGTGTTCGACAAGCCGCAGCGCGACGCACTGGTTCTGCTGTTCCTCCGGTTGCATCACACTCAGATCGTTGCCGCCGAGGTCCTGTGGGGGCTATGGCTCTTCCCTATGGGAGCCCTGGTGTATAAGTCGCGTTTCCTGCCGCGGTTCATTGGCGTGTGGCTGATCATCAACGGCGTCGCCTACATCGTCCTGAGCCTCACGGGGCTCTTCTTTCCGGACTATCAGGACAAGGTGTTTGCCTATTCTCAGCCCGCCTTGTTCGGGGAGTTGGCGATCATGTTGTGGCTCGTGTTCAAGGGCGCCAACCCCGCCGGTGGTGCAGCAATCGGGGTGAAGACCGGAAAGGTCAGCTAACCGGAACCCGCAACGGCGACAGGGCGTTAGCTGCTCTAGTCCCTCCACGGAGCAGCCTCATGGATACGCCCGTCGTCTTGATTACAGGTGCCCTCACGGACATCGGACATGCCACAGCCCGTGCCTTCGCTGAGGAAGGTGCCCGCATCGTCGTTTCCGGCCGCCGCGACGAGGCGGGCCAAGCCTTGGCCACAGAACTTCGCGCTCTCGGCGCGGAGGCTGAATACGTGCAAGCCGACGTACGCCACGAGGACGATGTTCGCAACCTGGTCGATCAGACCGTCGCGCGCTTTGGTCGCCTGGACGTGGCCGTGAACAATGCCGGTACTGAAGGAAAGACCGGCCCAGTGACGGAGCAATCTGCCGACAGCTACTCGGCTACCTTCGAGACCAATGTGCTCGGCACGTTACTGAGCCTGAAGCATGAGCTGCGCGTGATGCTGCCTCAAGGTCAC
>DASQAM010000015.1:0-3006 GCA_035635735.1 Gemmatimonadales bacterium
CGCGAGCTGGTGTTCGACGACCGGGTCGCGAACCTGTATCTCGGGCCCACCCTCACTGCGCGCCTGCGCGCGCGTCTCACCCAGGCCGCGTGAAGACCGGACTGCAGCAGCACGCGGCCCTGTCGCAGCAGCTGCGGATCAATCCGCGGCTGTATCAGGCGATGGACCTGCTGTACATGCCGCTGCTCGACCTGCAGCAGCACTTGAAGCAGGAGCTGCTCGGCAATCCGTTCCTCGAACTGCTCGAGCCGGAGGAGGAGACGGAAGTCCCGTTGGCGGAGGAGGCCAAGGAGGACAAGAAGGAAGCCGAGAAGAACGACGAGCCCAACTGGGAGGAGATCCTGCTCGACGACGGCGGCGATCAAAGCGCCCCGCCGCGGGATATGAGCGAAGCCCGCGAGTACGTCGAGCCGGTGCCGGTCGAGACCAAGAATCTGGCCGACCACCTGCGCGAGCAGATGCGGCTGCTCGACCTTACGCCCCGCCAGCAGCTCCTGGCCGAAGAGTTCATCGGGAACATCGCGGAAGACGGCTACCTCGGCGCCACCCTCGAGGAGATCGTCAACGGCGTGAATCAGGTGCTCCAGGCCCACGCGGACGAGTCGGAGCACGACGTAGCCCCCCAGCTGTACACGCAGGCCGAGGCCGAGGAGATGCTCCGCATCGTCCAGAAGCTCGACCCGCCGGGAGTCGGCGCCCGGGACCTGCGCGAGTGCCTGCAGCTGCAGCTCGAGTCTCGGGGCGAAACCGACACGCTCGCCTACCGCCTTGTCCGGGATGCCTTCGAGGATCTCAAGGCGCATCGCTGGAGCGATCTCGGAAAGCGGTTCGGTCTGGACGCGGCCGAAGTGCAGAAGGTCGCCGACGAGCTCGCCAAACTCGATCCCAAGCCCGGCCTGCAGCACTCCTCGGCCAACGAGGCGTACATCATCCCCGACTTGGTGGTGGAGAAGATCGACGGCGTGTATAAGGTGTTCTTGAACGACTCCGGGCTGCCGCGGTTGCGCATCTCGAAGACCTACCAGGACATTGCGCGCGACAAGAAGAAATTCCAGGGCGAGAACAAAGACTTCATCAACCAACGCATGAACAGCGCGCACTGGATGATCCAGGCGATCGAGCAGCGCCGCCAGACGATGCTCAAGGTCATGAACTTCATCGTCGATCGGCAGCGCGAATTCTTCGAGAAGGGCGTCGAGTACCTCAAGCCGCTCACCCTGCGGGAAGTCGCCGACGTCATCAGCATGCACGAGAGCACCGTGAGTCGTGTGACGAACGAGAAGTACGTGCAGACCCCCCGGGGCCTCCTCCCACTCAAGTTCTTCTTCTCGAGCGGCCTCTCGACCACCACCGGCGAGGACGCCAGCGCCCGCGCCATCCGCGCGCAAATCCAGAAGATGGTGGCCGACGAGGACGCCAAGAACCCGCTCACCGACCAGCAAATCGTGGAGATGTTCGCGCAGAAGGGCGTCAAGATCGCGCGGCGGACCGTCGCGAAGTACCGCGACCAGCTGAGCATCCTCCCGGCCCGCATGCGCAAGCGGCTGTGAGCCTCGCCACCAGCGCGGCCCTCCCGGAAGTGAGCGTCCTCGTTCCCGCAAAGGACGAGGCCGAGAACCTTCCGGAATTCGTGCGCCAGGCCCGGGAGGCGCTGCTGCCGCTGCCCTATCCGTGCGAGATCGTCGTGATCGACGACGGCAGCCGTGACGGCACTGCGGACGTGTTGCGCGACCTCGCGGCCAAGCACCCCTTTCTGCAGGTGGTGACGCACCGCAGCCAGCACGGCATCGCCGACGCGCTCGCGTCGGGCGCCGACGCCGCCCGCGGTCGCGTGCTGGTGTTCTATCCCGCCGACCTGCAGTATCGCCCGAGCGACATTCCCAGCCTCGTGCAGCCGATTCTCGACGACGCGGCCGACGTGGTCACGGGCACGAAGCAGGGCCACTACGAAAAACGGTTCGTCTCGTGGGTGTACAACGGGCTGTGTCGTTGGCTGTTCGGTGTTCGCGTCACGGATCTGAACTCGGTGAAGGCGTACCGCCGCGAGGTGATGGACGGCGTGACGCGGCGGCCAGATTGGCATCGCTTCATGGTGGTCATCGCTGCGGCAGAAGGCTTCCGGGTCGCCGAGCGTCCGGTCCCGCTCCAGCCGCGGCGGGCAGGGAAGTCGAAGTTCGGCATCGGGCGCATCCCCGTGGGCGCCCTGGACCTCCTCTCGGTCTGGTTCCAGCTGCGGTTCGGCCGGAAGCCGATGCTGTTCTTCGGGGTGTCGGGGGCGGTGCTGATCTTCTTGGGCTTCCTGGTGGGCGTGTACGCCCTGTTCGAGCGCTACGCGTTGCATCAAGGCAACCGCGCGTTTCTCTACCTCGTCCTGCTGCTCGTCCTCGCAGGCCTCATCCTGTTCGGGTTCGGCTTCGTGGGAGAGATGCTCGCCGGCCTGCGGGAGGAGGTGCGCGGCCTGCAGCGCGAGATGGACCAATTGCGGCTCCGCACTCTCGACGATTCGCCCTCCTCTTCGGTGGGCCGCGGCAGCTCCTAACGGGGCCGCGTCACCAGCCCGGTGTAGAGATCCAGCCACCGCCGCACGATGGCCGGCCAGTTGAACTGCTCATGCAGCCGGCGCCGGCCGCCCTCCCCCAGCCGGCGCGCCAGAGCGGGGTCGTCGCGCACCCGCCGCACCGCTGCCGCCAGGGCGTCCGCGTCTCCCGGCGGAACCAGCAGGCCCGACACGCCGTCCTCCACGATGTCCGGAATCCCGCCGACCCGGCTCGCGATCACCGGAGTACCGTGGTTCATCGCCTCGAGCAGCACGACCCCGAGCCCTTCCGTGTCCCCACGGGCGTCGAGCACCGACGGCAACACGCACACCGCCGCTCGCGCGTAGCTCGCCTGGAGCTCGTCCGGCGGGATTTTCCCTCGGAACACCACCCGATCCGCCACTCCCAGTCGCCCCGCCAGCGCCTCCAAGCCGGGACGCTCTGGCCCCTCGCCCACGATTTCGAGACG
>DASQAM010000016.1:0-3302 GCA_035635735.1 Gemmatimonadales bacterium
ATGGACCACGGCACCGCCCTTGCGGCGCCGCCAGCTCTCGAGGAACGCTCGCACGGCGGACCGCGCTTCGATCGCGCCGAACCCGTGCAGGTCGAGCTCGCCGTCCGCCCGTGCGTCGAGCAGCGGGTCGCGCGCATCGAAAGCGGGATGGCTGGTCCTTCCGCGTCTACCCACGTTCGCCGATGTCTCTGTCGCTAGGCCGGAGTGGCATTCGCGATCACGGTTTCCAGATCCTGCGGGGCGCGCTTCCGACACTCCTTCTTGAGGTCCTCGATATCCGCCGCGAGGAACTCTGCCAGAATGCAGTCCGTGGTGATCTCGAACGCCGGCAGCTCTTTTTTCGCGGCGGTGTTGGAATACAGGGCAATCACCGCGCCCTCGTCGAACCTGTAGAACGAGTACGTCGGGTAACGCCCGAACAGCCATATGTGGGCGGGTTTGCCGAAGTCCCTCGCCAGACGCGCGAAGTAGCGGTAGGCATCCCCTACCAGGGCCGGGATCAGCGGACCATCCTCGAAATGTTTGCCCAGGGAGTACATGAGCTCGTGATTCTCGAGATCGGGCAGAAAGGCCTCGAGCGTCGTGCCCGCTCGAGCAACGAAGGCCTTGATCGCGGCGTCGTGATTCTCACGCCAGCGACGCGAATGGATGAAGTAGAGGGACATCGTGGTCGCGGACCCGATGAGGTCGTCGAACCGTTGAACGAATCCGGCGAAGGGAGCTACGCGGAGGATCCCGAACGACGCGCTCATTTCCGTCGCTTCGATCCGAGCAACGAATGCCTCACGACGCTGTCCGGCACCTTGTCACCGTGCCGCAGCGTGAACACTGCCTTCCGTCGGAATCCGAGATCGAGCTCGACCACCAGGTGGCTCTTGTCGCGGGCGATCCGCCAGGCGCGGGACACCTTTGGCGCCCTCGCCCCCGCGCCCGTCACGGCTCGCGCGGCGGTCACCACGTGCTCCGGCGGGTCGGCGATCGTCGCCAGCTGCGCGCAGGTCGCGCAGCGACGGGACGGCTGTGCCAGGTCGGCCGTGCACACGTGTCGGCCGCAGTAGCCGCATGCAACGCGATGCTGGGCGCACGAGTCCTTGCCGCACACGGGGCATTGCTCGACCTCGTCCGATGCGAACAGTGTCATTGCCTCCTCGACACAGCCGGCCCGGTGCCGCCCGCAGACGAGGCGCCGCGACGTGTCGGTGCGGCGCAGATGCCGCGAGCAGTGGACCTGGCCATCCACTACGCACACGGCCTGATGCGCCGTGCAGACCGACTTCCCGCAGCTCGCGCACTGCGTCACTTCGTCCACGCCCACCGGCTCGTTGGTGCCTCCCTCACAATACTTGAGGCACGCCGCACAGAGACGCCGGCTTCCCTTCGGCGCTTCCGCGCCGCTCTGCTCGGCGTGCCGGTTGCACACGACCCGGCCGCAGCTGCCACACGGCGCGAGGCACGCCGAGCAGGCGGTATGCCCTTCCTCGGCGCAGACTCCTTCGTGGGCCGTGCAGTGCTGCAGGCGACACGAAGGACAGACGCGCACGTGCTCGTCGCACGCCGGCTGCTCGTCCACGCGACACTGCGCGATGCCGTGGTCGACGCAGAAGTCCTCGGCACAGACCGAGCAGCGAGACGAGCACGCCTCGCAGCCGCAGTGGTCGTGCCGGCAGATCACCAGGGCCGTGGGCGGACGGCCGCAGTGCGGACACGCGAGCACCCAAGCCGACCCACCACTGAGGGAGCGCTGGGCGCTGAACGTGGCGCGGCGCCCGTGCCCGGACTCGAGCTGCCACTCGGCGCGCTGCATCAGAACGGTCGCGTCGATCAGCTGCAACGGATGCACGACGGCCTTCACCTGGCTGCGCCTGATCTCCTCGGTGCGGCGACGCTCGGCGAGCGCCGCGACCGTGCCAATGGCCTCAGGGTCCGATTGCTCCTTGAGGATCGACTCGAAGTACCGGTCCAGGCGACCGAGCTCTGCAGCCAGGGCCTGCTCCGCGGCCGCGCGTCGCGCCGCGACCCGCTCCGCCGACTTTTCCTGGAGATGGCTCAAGAGGAGCCGCAGCATGTCCCCCGGCTCCCGGGCAGGGACCGTTGACGCTTTGCCCGCGTCGGCCGGATCCGCGGGCTCCGCCCGGCCCGCCTCCAGGTCGCGGAACGCAACGGCCAGATCATCACTCAGTCTGGCGCCGGCCGCGAGGTCGTACACGTCGCTTTCGACTACGGCTTCCTCCACACCCGCCCCGGCACGCAGCACGATGCGCGCGACCAGCCGCCCCACCGGGTGGACGGCCAGCTGCGTCGCGGCCGGCTTCGCCACGCCGTCGCGAACCGGAATGGGCAGCTCGACGCCATCGTCCCCCCTCTCCCGAAGGGAGAGGGGGACAGGGGGTGAGGACGGCGCGATCAGACCGAGCGAGAGGCGCGCCGCCCGCGCGCGGATCGCGTCGATCAGCTGGGAAAGGAAGGGACTCCCGAGCACGGCGATTTCGGCGTCGGGGTCGCGCTCGAGCGCGTCGAGCGAGAACGCCACGCTCAAGCGCTCGCGGTCCTTGAAGAACGGCCGCTCGGCTTGGGGCAGGGTCAACTTGGAGTGGTCGGGGCCGAGCGCGGTCTGCTTCACGCCGGCAAGCACACAGTAGCTCTCGAGCAGCGGCCGGATGCGTGCGTCGGCGAGGGGATCGGCGTCGGCCGCCGCAGGCCCGTTTACGGGCAAGCGCCGAGCCGCGGGTTTACCCGCGCTCTTCGGGCGATGTTTGCCTCGGGGCTTTCGGGGGGGGCGGCGTTTCACTTGGGGTCAGCCTCAATGTCCACGAGCGCGAGCGGAAGACGGTGCACCTGCGCCACGAGCGTGATGGTGCGTCCGGCGCTGGTCAGGCCGGTGAGCCGGACCAGGTCTCCATATTCGGGGTGGGTGCCGGCCGGCTGCTGCTCGGTCGTGACGCCTCCGATCGGCTCGATCGACTCGAGCGCTTCGACCAGTTCCGTCACGTGCACGCCGAGCCGGCGGCGTTTTGTTTCCCAGCGCGTGGTCTTGACGACCTGGCTCGTGCCGAGCCCGAGGCGCAGGCGCCCCGGGACCGACAGCGTCTCGAACCGGCGCTCGAGCCGCATGGCGTTGTCGTCGGGCGCGATGAGGGAGTTGAGCTCCTCTTGCTCCTTTACAGCGGCGCTGCTCTTCTCGATATCGACGCCCATGGTTTCCACCCGGCGCGCGAAGTCTTCCTCACTCTCGGCGGCGAGCCACTCCTTGGCAAGCCGGCCCTCGAACTCTTGCGCGCCGCCGAATTCGCCGAGGATCAAGT
>DASQAM010000017.1:0-12777 GCA_035635735.1 Gemmatimonadales bacterium
GAATACTCTTCGTGCAGGTCGGAGCGGACGCGGAGGTGGGAGTGAGCGGGAGCGGGAGCGGCAGCTTCGGGCTTCGACTCGGGCGGGTTTTCCGTATCTACCAGCATTCAGGACACCGGTTCGGTTGCGGGTTTGGACCAAGGGGCCCGGGGACGATCCCCGGGCGCCGGAACACAAGCAGCCAAACCTAGCCGGGCAGCCGCGTCCGCGCCAGCGCTACGACCGCCTGGACCTGCTGCTCGAGCGAGACCCGCGTGGTGTCGAGTACCACCGCGTCGGCAGCGGCTCTGAGCGGCGCCACCGCACGCGTGGAATCGGCGCGGTCCCGCGCCTCCAGCACTTCGGCCTCCTGCCGCAGCTCGGCGTCCCCACCTCCCGCGCCCCCGCGCCGCTCGGCCAAGCGGCGCCGCGCCCGCTCCTCGGGACTCGCCGTGAGAAACACCTTCAGCGGGGCATCCGGGAACACCACCGTCCCGATGTCCCGGCCGTCCACTACCACACCCCGCAGGTGGCCTTGCACCGCCTCCCGCTGCTGGACATTCACCCAGTGACGTACCTCCGGAATCGCAGCGATCTCCGAGACTCGCTGCGTCACCCGCTCGGAGCGGATCGCCTGCGCTACATCCACGCCGGCCACCTCGGGGCGGAATACGTCGCCCACGAGGACCAGCCGCACTGGGAGATCCTCGGCCAACGCGATGATCCGCTCGGCGGACCACCGCTCCCGGCTCCCGGCTCCCGGCTCCCCGAGGTTATCCAGCACCGCGAGTGTAATCGCCCGATACAGCGCGCCGGAATCGAGGTGCGCCCATCCCAACCGGCGTGCGACCAGGGAAGCCGTCGAGCTCTTGCCCGAGGCGGCCGGACCGTCGATGGCGATGACGCGGAGGGTCACCGTTTCCCCTTTTCCCTTTCCCCTTTCCCGATGTGACGCAAGTCCGCAAAGAACCGAGGGTAGCTGATCGCCACCGAGGCACGTTCGGAGAGCCGAACGTCCGCGCCGGGAAGGCTGCCGAGCACCGCGAACGCCATGGCCAAGCGATGATCGCGCGCCGTCTCGATCCGGCCGCTGGGGCGTCGCGTCGTGCCGCAGACGAACAGGTCATTGCCGCGCGCCTCCGCTTCCACGCCCACCGCGCGCAGATTGGCGGCGATCAGCTCGAGCCGGTTGCTCTCTTTCACCCGGAGCTCGCCCACCTCGCGGAACACCGTCTCGCTCCCCGCGGAGGCCCGGCTCGCCAGGACGGCCAGCACCGGTACCTCGTCCACCAGGGTCGGCACCTCCGCCGCGCTCACCTCCGTGCCGTGGAGCGCGGCCGGCCGGGCCACCAGGTCGGCCACCGGCTCGCCGCCCTCGTCCCGGAGATTCACGCGTTCCACGTGCGCGCCCATGCGCTCGAGGACCACCAGGAAGCCCGTCCGGGTCGGGTTGACGCCGACGTGTTCGATCACCAGCTCGCCGCTTTCGGCCAGCACGGCGGCTGCGACGAGAAACGCGGCCGAGGAGGCGTCGCCCGGGATGGAAAGACGAAACGACGGAACGACGTTACGACCGGAAGGCTCGTACACGATCGCTCCCGCGCGCTCGTGCAACCCCAATCCGAGATGCACAAAGAGGCGCTCCGTATGGTCGCGCGAGCGATACGGCTCGCGAATCGCAACCCCCACGTTCCCCGTGAGTCCGGCGAGCAACAGCGCGCTCTTGATCTGCGCACTCGCGACGGGGGTCGTGTAGGTGAGCGCGTGGAGCCGACCGCCGCGAATCGTCAGCGGCAGCGCGTCGCCGCCCTTCTCCTCGATGTCGGCTCCCATCGCGCGCAGCGGCTCGGTGACCCGCCGCATGGGGCGGCGGCGCAGCGAGGCGTCACCCGTGAGGGTTGCGGCGAACCGCTGGCCGGCGAGGATGCCGAGCATCAGGCGGGCCGTGGTGCCCGAGTTGCCGCAATGCAAGCGAGATGCGGGATGCGAGATGCGGGATGCGTGCACCGAGACGACCCCATCCCGGACCGGTGAGATGTCGGCGCCGAGTTGGCGCAGCACCCGCGCGGTGGATTTCACGTCCTCGCCGGGGAGGAGTCCGGTCAATTCGGTGGTCCCGCGGGCCAGCGCCGCGAGCATCACGGCGCGGTGGGAGATGCTCTTGTCGCCCGGCGGCCGGACGACCCCCTGTACCTTCACGCGTCGGCCTGCCGGCGCCACTGCGCCGCGCGGCTGAGCCACGCGGTCACGGCTCGGGCGTTCCCGGTCTCGAGCGCACGCTCGAGCTCGCCTAGCGGCTCTTCGAGCGAGCGGAGCGCCGGCAGCAATTCGTCCCGGTTCATGAGGAAGATCTCGGTCCAGAGCGCCGGCTCCGAAGCGGCGAGGCGTGTGGCGTCGCGTGCCCCTGGGCCGAACGTCGCCCCGGGCGGCGCGGCGAGCGCGAGGCAATACGCCAGCAGCGACGCCACGGCCTGCGGGAGATGGCTCGTGAGCGCAAGCTGGTGGTCGTGCTGCGCGGCGTCGATGCGCACGGGATGCGCCTCGAGCACGCTCTCCCAAAAGTGCGAGATCTCGCTCGCGGCGCCGTCGCCGTCGCGGGTCGCCGTGATGTACACGATCGCCCCTTTGAACAGGTCGACCCGCGCGGCGGCGAAGCCATGCGCGTGGGTGCCCGCGAGCGGGTGGCCGCCGGCGAAGCGAGGCCCGATGCGCAAGCCGTCGGCCCGGGCAACGATCGCTCGCTTCACGGAGCCCACATCGGTGACCAGCGCCCCGGCACCGATGTGCGGCGCGAGACTCACGAGCAGCTGCAGGTTAGCGGCGGGCGGTGCCGCCAGCACCAGCAGCTCCACGGCGCGTGCCACGTCCACCGCGCGGGGCGGCGCGTCGTCGATCGCGCCCTGGCGGGCCGCCGCGACCCGCTCGGCGGGCTCGGGAGACCAGCCGAGCACCGTGGCGATCCCGGCGCGCTTGGCCTGGAGGGCGAGCGAGCCGCCGATCGCGCCGAGGCCGATAATGCCGAGCTTCGCGGGGCGCACGGAGAGGAAGCTAGCGGTGAACTGGTGGGGCGTAAACGAGAAGGGCGGCTCGGAAGCAGCCGCCCCTCAGTGCTCGCGCCGCGTCAGCGGCGAGTCATGGGCTCCCCGCCGGCGCGTAGGTATTGAAGTTCCGGTCGTAGCCGACCGCGCCACCCGTGCAGCCGAACGCCGTGCCCCCCGTGTACACGTCTGTCGTGGAACCCACGCCCGCACAGCCGTAGCTCGTGCCGGTCTCCCGGTCGTTCGACTGGTCGAGCGTCAGTGCGACCGGCGCCGTAGCGGTGAACGTCACGGGGCTTCCGCCCGCTCCCGGGACGCTTGCCGTCAGGGCGTAGGTCCCCGGCGCAGCGGGCAGTGTCCAACTACCCACGCGCGCGATTCCATCGGCACCGGTCGTGACAACAGCTCCCGTAATCGTACCGTTCCCGGCTGCCACCGAGAACGTGACTGTTGCTCCCGCGACGGCGCCGCCCCCTGAGTCCTTCACGATGACCGACGGGGCAGTCGGCAGCGTACTGCCCGGGGCCACCGTCTGGTTGTTCCCGTCGTTGATCCCTACGTCCACCGGAAGACCCCACGTGAAATAGCTGAAGCAGCAGGAGCTCCCGCCCAGACCCAGATGGGCCATTGCCGATGACGCGTACGCCGTCTGCGGCCCAAAGAGCGTGTGCTGCACGACGTCCCAGCTCCGGCGCAGTACCCCCCCGATGCCTCCCGGGCTGCCCAAGCCTCCCGTATCACAGGGGAGGAACGTCGCGGGTGCGTCGGGAAGGGACGTCACCCGTGGCATGCCTTCGGGCGGCGTCTGATCGAACCGGAAGATGTCCAGGTGCCGGGCCTGATCGACGGTGAGGCTGCCGACCTCCACGCACATTCCCACGGTCACGGGGTTCACGAATTGGAAAAACGGGTTAAACTCGCCCTCGGCCGCCGCCCGACCAATCGAGCGCAGGTCCTCGGATCCACCCAGCGGCACCGCGAGGTACCGGTAGCAATCGTCGAACTGGGGGACCGCCAGTTCGACGGTGGGAATGCAGGGCCGCGTGGTGCGCTGCTCGATGGTGACCGCGATCTGGTCACTCGAGAACAGCGCGTTGGCAGGAATGAATACGCCGGCGAGCTTTTGATCGGTGAGCACGGTGGCGTCCTGGCCGCCGGTCACGATGGTCTCGGCGCAGTCCCGCCCCGCCCGGCACGCGTCATCGCCCGTGGCCGCGAAGAAAACGGCTCCCTCTTCAATGCGCAGCTTGATCGGGAGCGTACGGTCGTCCAGCAGCGGGACATATTGGTCGGTGTCGACCCGCTTCAACGCCGCACCACTCGAGACCACGTCCACATCCGCAATCGCCAGCTCCAGGCCGGAGATTAGCGCCCTGATCCGATAGTTGCAGGCGGGGTTGAGCGGAAAGTCCTGCGTGTGCCAGTTCACCGTGTACTTCTGGCCCGCGACGTCCACGCCGACCTTCTCACCACCGGGCCCGGTGGAAGTCGTGAACGTGGCGATGATGCCCTGAGCGCCGCAGGTCGCATCAGCCGCGTTTGAGAGTTCACTGATTTCGATGACGAGAGGCAACGTGCCGTTGAATGTGCCGGTGAACTTGGGCTGGGCTTCCATCGGCGGCAGCCAGTAGACGTGGGGGTTGCCGCCGCTGTGCGCGCCGTCCTGAATCAAAAAAGAAGGGGGCGAGGTCAGCGGGCGATGATCCTGGCACGCGACGGCGAGCAGGGCCGTCGCCGCCCACTTGTACCAGCGGCTGGGTTTCATTACGTAGCTCCTTCTGACTGAGGCGGAGGCCGAACACACCGATAAGGGGCCCCAGGGGCAAGAAATGCGCCCTGCTACCCCGCGGCGCCGTCCGGTGCAACACGATGTCCAGTCGCTCGTTACCTGGGAGGGGAGGGCGGCAACCGGGCGATATTGTCAGGACTTGGCAACACATTCGGTGCTATGGCTTGGCCCGCTCCAGCTGTGCGAAGCGGGGGTCCTTCCGCAACTCCCGCCACCACCAGAATATGTCCCCCCCTCGCTGGAAGGAGTGCGTAGGGTTTGCAGCCACGTAGCGCTTCAGCAGGTCGATCGCTTGATCCGGCTCGCCCAAAAGCGTGCGCCCAAACGCCTCTAAGGACAGCAGCTCCTGCTCCGGGTCTACGTCGCGCCCTCCCCGCGCTGCAACGAGTACGTGACTCGCACTGTCCTTCAGTCCCGCTCGTGCCAGCGCCGCTCCCACAAACATCTGAGCGCGATGATGTTCCGCCAGCCGGCGCGGCAGGGGCGTCGTCGAGTCCAGCCGCGCCAACAAACGCCACGCCTCCGGGATGTCGACCGGCGCGACGTCTGTCGTCATGAGCAGCAACCGGCACTCCGCGAATCGATAATCGTGAGGAAACCGACGATCCCCTTCCAAACACCAGCGCTGAGCTTGCGTGAACTGCTCGAGGTCGTAGGAGCCAATGAACAGCCGTGCGACAATATCCGGGGCTGCCGCGAGGTATCCGTCCTGCTCGTAGGCTTTGCGCGCAGCCAGCAGTGCCGCGGGAACATCCTCGGTCTGGTAGTACAAGTAGCTCAGCACATTGTAGGCGCTCGCCCGGGCGGGATCGATCTCCACGGCACCCTCGAGGTCCTTGCGAGCGCCCGCCAGGAGCCGGGAGGCTTGCGCCGGCTCGCTCGCGAGCTGGTGAAGGAAGGCGTACAACCGCACCGTCCCTCGCAGCTCCAGGCTCGCGGCGTCACTGGGAGCCCGAGCGAGGGCGCGCTCTGCGTGACCGGTCGCCACGCCGACCCAACGGGTCACGTCGGGACGGTTGCGCGCGACTCGGGCGCGCTGGTAGGCGATTTGCCCGCGCAGCACGATAGGATCCACCCACTGGCGATCGGCGACCTCTGCGAGGGCGCCCAGGGAGTCGGCTCGCTGGAACGCGGCATCGCCGCCGGAAACGTCGTCGCGCCCATGGAGTGACTCTGCGTCCTTTCGCGCTCGTTCCGCCTGCTGCAGCAGGGACCACGCGGCCGCGTTGTTCGTCCCCAGTCGCTCCGCTCGAAGCTTGACCTCCTCACCGATGCGCTGGCGCAGGAAGTCTGCCACCCGCCCCGCCAAGCTGTCTCTTGCCAGCAAGAGATCTGCCGCGGGCTGCTCGAAGCTGGCCCTCTTGTAGTCCGCACCGCTCGCGCCGTCGATGAGTCGCACTGACACCCGTACACGGCCGCCCACGTCGTTCACCGCTCCTTGCACGAGAGTGCCCGCATCGAGGGCCCGAGCAATGCTGTCCGGCGCAATCGAGTCGTGGCGAAACTGGCCGACTCCGTTACGTGAAGTGACGACAAGTGGCTGGATGCGACTGAGCTCGGCGATCAACGCTTCGGTGAGCCCATCCGCGAGGTAGCCGAGCGTCTTTCCCTTACTTTCGTCCTCGAAGTACAGCACCGCGACGTGCCGAGGGTCGAGCCCGCCCGCCGCGGGCCCGCGCCCGGCGCGCGCCGACCGGATGGCAAGGTATGCGGCGAGCGCCACCACGACGGCAGCCGCCGGCGCCATACGCCAGAACGGACTGCGCGGCCGCTTGACCGTGCGGTCCAGCGTGGCCCGACGATGCGCCCCGGTCGCGGCCGACGGCGTGTTCAACGCTTCGGCGAACAGCGCGGTGGTCGGATAGCGGTCGGCCGGGACCTTCGCGAGCGCGCGCAGCACCGCGCCCTCCACCGCGTCGGGAATCGTGCTCCGCACGATCGACGGCGGCGACACGATGTCCAGCGAATGACGCGCGATCACGGCCTGTGCGGTGGGCCCGGTGAACGGCGGTTCACCCACGAGCATCTCGTAGACCACGCACGCCAGGCTGTACTGATCGCTCCGGCCGTCGATCTCAGTCGCACCGGTCGCCTGTTCCGGACTCATGTAGGCCGGCGTGCCGATGATCGTGCCGGTCTCGGTGAGGTGACGGTCTGCTCCCGCCGCGCTCACCGCTCGCGCGATGCCGAAGTCCGTCACCACCGCCGTGCCGCCTGACAGCATGATGTTCTCGGGCTTGATGTCGCGGTGTACGACCCCGCGGCTGTGCGCATATGCCAGCGCGCCCGCCACCTCGGTGGCAATCCGGATCGCGTCGTCCTGGGGGAGCTGCTTTTCGCGCGTCAGGCGGTCGCGGAGGGATTCCCCTTCGACGTACGGCATGACGTAATAGAGGAAGCCCGCGGCCGCGCCGGAGTCGTACAGGGGCAGAATATGGGGGTGTTGTAGTCGGGCGGCGATTTCGATCTCGCGCAGGAAGCGCTCGGCGCCGAGCGCCGCGGTGAGCTCCGCGTGGAGGACCTTGATCGCCACCGACCGATGGTGCTTCAGGTCCTCCGCGAGGAACACCGTCGCCATGCCCCCCCGACCCAGCTCACGCTCGACCGCGTAGCGGTCAGCGAGGGCTTCACGGAGAGACTCGAGCAGATCGGGCACAGGATGTCGGGGCCTAGCTTACAACGCGCCCCAGCCCCCCGCCAGCATGCCGGCGCGGCACCGCCGCTCTTGTCCCGCCACGGCTCGTTCCCCTATTTGTAGCGGTCGCATGACCCATCCAGCGCCGGTTCGCCCTTCGCCCGTTCCGAGCATCAGCCGGCTCTTCGCCGCCGCGTTCCTCGCCATCGCGGTCGCCGGTCTGGCGGAGCGCGTCGCCATCTGGCGCAGCGCGCGACGCACCCAGGCCGACATGATCGAGCTGAGCCAGCGCCTCGAGCAGCTGGCCCGCCTCTCTCCCTCGCCCGCCCGCGAGCCCGAGATCGTGGCCATCCGGGACCTCGCCGCGGAAGTCGGCGACAACGCGATCCAGGCGGCGGCCCAGACGACGGTGATCTTCGTGATCGTGCTCGTGGTGCTCGGCGTCGGGCTCTGGTACAACCGTCGGCGCCTCGCAACCCCGTTTGCCCACGTCGTCGGGGCCCTCCAGCGGGTGGCGGCGGGTCACTACGACGAGCGACTCGATGAGGACCAGCCCGAGGAGTTCGGCAGGATTGCGCACGGCGTGAACCAGATGGCGGCGGCGCTCAGCTGGCGGGAGCGGATGCAGGATCAGGCCGGGCGGCTGCTCACCGCGCTGAACGCGCCGCCGCGCGAGGCGACCGCGGGGGGGAGCTTCGGTCCCGCGCTCGACGTGATCGCGGGGGCGACCGGCGCGCCCGCGCTGGCCCTGTACCAGCCGCAGTACGACACCAACGAATGGGGGCCGACGGCGGTGCGCCGCGCCACCGCCCGACCGCTATCTCGCGACGTCGTGCGCCAGCTCGTAGGTGACACGGTCACGGTCATCTACTATGGAAGCGCCGCGGCGGGGCCCGTGCGGACGCAGCTGCAGCTCGCCACGGCGGACGCCGACGCCGCCGGGGGGCTGGCGCTCGCCCCCCTGCGCTCCCAGGGTCGGCTCGTGGGCTTGCTCGTCGCAACCGTGCCCGGAGAACTCTCCGCCGACGCGCGCGTCGCGCTCGAGCACGCCGCGCCGAACCTGGCCATTGCCTGCGAGCGCGAGTCCGCGCACCAGCATACTCGCCGCCTGGCGGTGGAGGTGCGCCACGCCGCGCAGCGCCTCGAGTCGCAGAACGCCGAGCTCGAGAACCAGCATCGGGAGCTGTCCCGCCTCAACGCTGAGCTCGACCAGGCGGGCAAACACAAGGACCAGTTCCTCGCGAACGTGTCGCACGAGCTTCGCACACCTTTGAACAGCGTGATCGGGTTCAGCGACTTACTCCTGACGATGGCGACGCCGGAGAGCCCCCTCACCGAGACCCAGCGGGACTACCTGGAGACCATTGCGCGCAACGGCCGCCACCTCCTCGAGCTCATCAACGAGCTGCTCGACCTGTCGAAGATCGCGGCGGGCCGGATGGAGCTGCGGCTCGAGCCGTTGGAGCTGGGCGCGCTGCTTCAAGAGGCGGCCGACACCGTCCGTGCCCAGCTCGAAGCCCGGCGGCACGCGCTCGTGATCGAGCCTTCAGCGGATCACCTCGTGGTCACGGCGGACCGGGGACGCCTCCGCCAGGTGCTTCTCAACCTGCTTTCCAACGCCATCAAGTTCTCGACCGATGGCGGCCGCGTCACGCTCAGCGCGCGGCGCGAGGACTCTGGCGCCGTGCGGGTGGCCGTGAGCGACACCGGCATCGGGATCGCCCCGACGGATCAGCGAAAGCTGTTTCAGGAGTTCGTGCAGGTCGACGCGAGCGAGAGCCGCCGCTACGAAGGGACGGGCCTCGGCCTCGCGCTCTCGAAACGCCTGGTCGAGCTGCACGGTGGCACCATCGGCGTGGACTCGGAGCTCGGCAAGGGCAGCACCTTCTGGTTCACCCTGCGGCGGGCCGAAAGCGGGCCGGAGCATCGGTGATGGCAACGATCGTGGTGGTGGAGGATCAGCCCGACAACCTGAAGCTCATCACGGCCCTGCTGACCATGAAGGGCCATCGCGTCGTCGGACTCACGTCGGGCGAGCCCCTGGTCGCCACGCTGCTGGCCGAGCAGCCGCCCCCCAGGCTGGTTCTGCTCGACATCCAGTTGCCCGGGCGCGACGGCTACAGCGTGCTGGCTGACGTGAAACGAATGGAGGGCGACCACCCGTGGAAGGTCGTCGCCCTCACTGCCCACGCCATGCCGGGCGACCGGGAGAAAACGCTGGCCGCCGGGTTCGACGGCTACCTCTCCAAGCCGATCGACGTCCGCACCTTCCCGGACGAAGTGGCTAGACTGCTTTCTTCATCCTGATCGAGCCGTTTACGGTCTTGAGGTGGACGTCACGGCCGCCCCGACCGAGCGTCCCGTGGATATTCCGTCCCGCGAACTTGCCGTTCACCGTGAGCGGATAGTCGGTCGTGATGGAGCCGTTCACCGTCGTCGCCTCTACGTCGGCGTCGAGTTGCCCTGGGAGCTCGGCGGTGACCGAGCCGTTGATGGTGCCGGCGGACACCCCGCCGGTGTCTCCGAACGCTTCCATGCGAACCCGCACATCACCGTTGATCGCCTCCGCCTTCACCGGGCCCTTCGCCGTGACCACATCCACGTCGCCGCTCATCGTGAAGACCACCAGCGGGCCACGTGCTCCCGCGACGTGCACGTCGCCCACCATCGTGTTGGCGCCGAGGCCCGCATTGCGTGGCAGCCGCACCGTGAAGTCCACGGCCACATCGTTGTGACGCGTCCCTCGCAGTTGCATGTCCCGTTGACCCGGGCCGCAACCCGTGTCGTTGTCCCACACCGCGCAGACGGCAACGCCGCCCTCGAAGGGCACCGCGACGAGGCGCACACTTGCGGTGTCGGAGGAGCGGTACGACTTCACGGCGGTTACCTGTAGCGAGTCGCCCTTGGCGGGCTCGACGGTCACCGAGCCGCGGGTGTTGCGGATCCACACCCACTGCTTCGCGCCGAGCTTGGACCGGTAGGTCCAGGTCGCTCCGGTCGAGCGACCCGGCCCGCCGTCGTCTCGAGCGAACTCGCTCCGCAGGTCGCGCAGTGCCATTGGCAGCTCGTTCATCACCCCGTGGCGCACTCGGCCCGCAACGTGGTGCACGAAAAAACCGATCGCGAGTACAGCGCAGAACAACGCCGCCCCGCGAATGATCTCTTTGCGCCAGGTGTCCCAGAATGTGCTCACGGCCCCTCCCTCCAGCGGATAAGCTCCATACTGGCAGGTCCTACGGCAGTTGGCGAGATGGGGTTTCGAGCGGGCGATGGCGCCGGACGGAGCGGCGCCCCCCTCGAGCGTTCAGGAAACGGCGCGCAACCTGGTCGGGTGTGCCTCGCTACACCGCACGGTCGGCCGGCTCAGGACTTTACCCTGGGATGCCGTGGCCCGCGCACCACCGCCGCGGGACTCAACCGTTACGGGATCGAGTACGCCGCCGTACCAAACGCCATCGAGCGAATTGGTGGCGGGGACCACGGTGGCTGGCTCGGTTGCCGGCTGACGACCCGCTCCCAACGAGGACACGGCGATCTGAGCCGCGTAGCCATAGCCGGTGGTGAGAAGGATGCCGAGCAGCAAAGCGTAAACGCGCATTGAGTGCCTCCCGGACTACTGGTGTTTACCGCACGCTTCGACTTGTAAGACGTACGGAGGCCCCAATTGGTTGCACCGGGGATGTCAGAGGGGTGTCAGCCGGCTTCCGACCACGCCACGTCGAACTCTTCACCGCACCGCCGGCAGGACATGCGGCGCGGCCGTCCCGCGAGCGATTGTCGCTCACGACAGCTCGGACAGACGGCGTAGCGATCGTTGCAGCCTTCAGGGAGGCGCACGGCATCGCTCGGCCGAGGGACGACGCTCCACCTGCGGGGCGGCCGCTCGATGACCTGCAGGAACGCGGACGGGATCTCGAGCAGGCGGCCACCAACCTCCAGGACCGCCCGGAGCGGATCGAGCCGTGTGATGCGGTACCACGCGCCGCGGCGGAGCTTCACGTTCAAGTCGGCCTGCAAACGAGCCCACATTCCAGCCATGGCCTCACCTCGGTGCGTCGCGCACCTCATTGTTTCCAAAAGGGACGCCCCCCGTCAAGCCCCCCCTAACGGGCCCCTGACGCTGCGGGCGCAACCTTCGGTGGCCTCTCCACGTCTTACGGGTGGAAGACCGGGGGACGCCGTCCCGCGACTCTCCGCCCCGGATGTGGCCGCACGATGGCCGATAGCCTACGCACCGGAGGTGGATCGGTGGTTTTCTCGCTCCTCGACTTCAGCCGAAAGACCCGCAGCCAGGGATTGCTCCGCGTCGGTTTGACGTCGCTCGCAATCCATACCGCCATGATCGGAGGGGTGGTGTACGCAACCCTCCACGCCGCTCCGAGCGACACCCGCGTCAGCATGGACACAACCGTCGTGCTCATCGCACCCCAGCAGCAGCGGAAGCCCGTTGATCCACCGCCGGTGCAGCTCGCCGACGCGCTCAAGGGGTTTCAGACCGTCGCCGTGCCGGCGCAGATTCCGACTGACATTCCACCGGTGGACCTGCAGCAGCGGTTCGATCCCAAGGCCCCCAACTCTTGAAACAGGCGGGAATTCAGGGCCGCGTCATCCTGCACGCGATCGTCGATACAACAGGGCGGGTCGAACCTGCGTCCGTCAGGATCATCAAGAGCCCCAACCCGGCGTTCGACCAACCCACCAAGGACTGGGTTCTGAAGGCCCTCTTCCGTCCGGCCCGGCTGCACGGTCGAGGCGTACGCGTGTTTATCAACCTGCCGGTCGATTACTCGCTCACGCGGTCGTCAGGGTCGCCGTAGGGAGTCGCTTCCCAAGGGACTTACGCTCGCGTCCACCGCGCGGGTCGTGGCTCTGTGGCACCTGTCCCACTATCATTATTTTGGATACGCGACGCCCGGGGTCAAGGCGCCGCAGGCGGAGGTGGACCTGTGGTTCTCACGCTCCTCGAATCCAAGTGGAAGACCGGTTTCGCGTGCCTTGCGATCCATTCTGCGATGATCGCCGGGGTCGTGTACGCGACGCTCGACGCCGCCCCGCGCGACGACCGGATCAGGATGGACACGAGGGTGGTACTGCTCGCGCCTCAGGACCAACAGAACGCGGCCGACCCGCCGCCGGTACAGCTTGCCGACGCGCTCCAGGGGTTTCAGACCGTCGCCGTATCGGCGCAGATCCCTACCGACATGCCTCCGGTGGACCTCCAGCAGCGCTTCGATCCCAAGGATTACTCCGGTAGTGGCGGCGAAGGCAGCTGGGCCAGCGACATTGTGGTGAGCGGGAATGAAGTGTATGCGGAGGGGCTGGTGGAGGAGAGGCCG
>DASQAM010000018.1:0-2322 GCA_035635735.1 Gemmatimonadales bacterium
GGCTACCACTGCAGCACCAGGCTCGCCCAGGTGAACCCCGCGCCGAATGCGCAGAACATCACCTTCATGCCCGGTGTGAGTCGACCACAGCGCACCGCCTCGTCGAGCGCGATCGCGACCGACGCGGCCGACGTGTTGCCGTAACGGTCGACGTTCACGTACACCTTATCCATCGGCATTCCCGCGTGCTTGGCGGTCGCCTCGATGATCCGGATGTTCGCTTGGTGGGGAATCAGTAGGTCGATGTCGGCGCCGGTGAGGCCGGCGCGCTCGAGGGCCTTGTCACACGCGTCGGCCATCGAAAGCACCGCGGCCTTGAACACCTCGCGCCCCGCCATCTGGATGAAGTAGGAATGGTCGGTGAGCAGGGTGGCATCGGGCGGGTGCGCGGCGCCGCCCCCGGGCCGGTACAGGAGCTCCGCCAGCGTGCCGTCGGATTTCATGTAGCTCGACAGGATACCGCGCTTGCCCGCGCTCTTGCGCACCAGCGTGGCTCCGGCTCCGTCGCCGAACAGCACGGCCGTGGCGCGGTCGGTCCAATCCATGATCGACGTGAGCTTCTCGGAGGCGACGACCAGCACCTGCTCCGCCTGCTCCGAGGCCACGAGCCCTTCGGCGACGTTGAGCGCGTACAGGAAACCGGTGCACGCAGCCTGGACGTCGAACGCCACGGCGCGCTTGGCGCCCAGCAGGGCCTGGAGATCGCAGGCCTGTGAAGGGAGCAGACGGTCGGGCGAGCAGGTGGCCACCACCAGGGCGTCGATGTCGAGCGCGGTGAGGCCCGTTTCCTGGAGCACCTGCTCCGCGGCGGCTTTGCCCATGCAGGCGTTGGATTCGTCCGGCCCGGCCACGCGGCGCTCGCGGATGCCGGTGCGCTCGTGGATCCACTGATCCGACGTGTCGAGGATCTTCGAGAACTCGTCGTTCGTCATCACGCGCTTGGGCGTGTAGCGACCGGTCCCCTGGAGCTCCGCGATCGGGCGCTTCACCGGGCGGCGCTCCCCCCGGCGAGCTCCGCGCCGATGTCCTGATCGAGATGACTGTCCACCATCTGCGCGGCGACCCGCACGGCGCTCATGATGGCGCGCGCCGGTGAGGCCCCGTGACAAATGATCACCACGCCCTTCACGCCCAGGAGCGGGGCGCCGCCGTACTCGGAATAGTCGAGGAACTTGAAGAGCTGCTTGGCTTCCGGCCGCCCCAGCACGTCGGGGAACGCCTGCTTCATCATGCCCATGAACATCCGGCCCGCGGACTCGTAGAACTTGAGGACGACGTTGCCGACGAAGCCGTCGCACACGACGACGTCGATCCTTCCCTTCTTGCATTGGCCCGCCAGAATGTCGCGGCCTTCGACGTTCCCGACGTACGTGATCCCCGGCGTCCGCTTGAGGAGCTGGTGTGCTTCCTTGACTACCGCGTTGCCCTTCTCGTCCTCCTCACCGACGTTGAGCAGGCCCACGCCCGGCTGCGGCCGGTCCAACACGTCGCGTACATAGACCGAGCCGAGTTGGGCGAACCCGACGAGCTCGCGGGCGTCGCAGTCCACGTTGGCTCCGCCGTCGATCACCAGCACCGGATGGACCGCGGTCGGGAAGAGCGGGCCGATCGCCGCCCGCTGCACTCCCTCGTGCAGCCGCAGCAGCAGCGTCGCGGCCGCCAACACCGCGCCGGTGTTGCCCGCCGAAATGAAGGCGTCCGATGCCCCCTTCTTCTGCAACCCGAGCCCGACCGCTATGGAGGACCGTGGTTTGCCCTTGACCGCCGCGAGCGGCTTCTCGCCCATGCCCACGACTTCGGGTGCCTCGACGATCTCGAGCCGGCTGCGATCGACCGCTCCGTGGGCCTTGAGCGCCGCCTCGATGTCGGCGGTCCGGCCGACGAGCTGGATCCTGAAGCCCGGCGGTAGGTCGCGCAGGGCCAGCACTGCCCCCTCCACTTCTACGCGCGGCGCGTTGTCGCCACCCATCGCATCCAGCGCGATCCGAATCACCGTCAGGCGTCCTCCACCGGCACGCGCTGTTCGTCCCGGTAGTAGCCGCAGGTCGGGCAGACGCGGTGCGGACGCTTCAGGTCACCGCAGCGCGGACAGGGTTGGAGCGCGATCGGCGCCGCCTTGTAGTGCGTTCGGCGCGCGCGCTTCTTCCGCTTGGAAGTCCTTCGTTTCGGTACGGCCATGAAATCGTCCTTTTCAGTCGCGGAGCTTGTCCTTGAGAGCGGCCAGCCCCTTCCAGCGCTGGTCCACGGCCGGTGGGCACCCACACGGGCCTGCGTTCAGGTCGTTCCCACAGCGCGGGCACAGCCCGCGGCAGTCGTCCCGGC
>DASQAM010000019.1:0-7036 GCA_035635735.1 Gemmatimonadales bacterium
TCGGGCAGATCGTCTCGATGGTGCTGGTCGAGTTGGCGGTTGCCCTGTTCGAGGTGCTCTTCTTGTACCGCGAGCTGATCGACGCCATCACGCCGTGGCTGGCCCAGCAGGGGTTCCAGTTGGGGATCGTCGGGACCCTGGGCCTGGCCTTGCTGGGGTGGGTGGGCGTGCGCGGCATGACATGGTTCCTGTTCGGCCGGTTCGGGACGCCGGCGCTGCTCGCCATCCTGGGCCGAAAGGCGATGGAAGGCGTGGGCGCCGTACGGGCGGCCGCGACCGCGGACGTGGAGTTCTGGCGTGGTCCGATCAACGCGCTCAAGGCCGAGCACGAGTGGTTCAAGAAGGAGGCCCAGCACCTGATGGAGCTGCTGACCTTGCCGGTGCTGCAGCTCGTCGCCAGCGGGTTCAACTTCTTGGTCGTCGTGATCATGGGCAAGCCGCACTTCAATCTGCCGTTCCGGTCGCTGGACCAGGTGCTCCACAGCACGCCGATCTTCGCGACCGGCAAGACCCACACGGTCGAGGGAGGTGCGTCATGAGGCGTCGCGTCGCCGCACTGGTCCTGGGGCTGAGCGTGGTGGCGTGCGCGCCTTCGAAAAAGGCCGAGACTCCGCGGTCGACGCTCGTGATCGGCCTCGACATCAGTGGCTCGTTCCGCAAGAACCCCAGCTTCAACGGGGCGATCGAGTTCGCGTCGCTCTACATCTACGGTCATCTGAACGGGGTCGGCGGACTGCAGCCGAACACGGCGATCTTCGTGGGGGAGCTGGGCGGGGAGCGTACCGGCCAGGCCAAGGTGTTCCACCCGATCCAGGATCTGTCGGGGAAGTCGCCCGCGCAGATCGCCTCGGACCTGCGGGCGTGGTTCCCGCAAGAAGACCCGATCACCGACTTCAACGCGTTCTTCCAGCGCGCCGCCCTGCATGTGAAGCGCAACAATCTGGTGCTGGCGCCCCTCAACGTCGTGCTGTTCTCCGACGGCGAGCCGGACTATCCGGGCGCCGGCCGGATGTCGCTCGACGAGCGCTACAAGCGCATCGACCTGAGCCCGCTCGAGTACCTGTCGCGCAATGTGACCGTGCGCCTGCTGTACGCCGACCCGCCCGTCGCCCAGTTGTGGGAGAACAAGGTGCCACGAAAGCGGGTGCGCCTGTGGACGCAGGACTCGGAAGTGATGAAAGGTTGGCGCCGCCACATGGTCGACGGCGCGTCGATGGAGCGGCAGGATTCGCTCTGGTCCTGGGTGCAGAACGTGGTGGACGTGCGGGTGCGGCGGGAGCGGGTGCTCTAAAAAAAAGACGGGGAAGGTTGGGGAGGCTAGGGAAGGCTCGGGGAGGTCGGGGAGGCTAATGGAGAGCCGCCGCAACCTCCTCCAACCTCCCCAACCTCCCCTGACCTCCTTCAGGCGCAGTATCGATCGAACGCCGCCATCAGATCGTCCGCGATATCCTGAGCCGGCCGCCCCTCGATGTTCTTCCGCTCGAGCATGAATACGAGCCGTCCGTCCTTGAACAGGCCCATCTGGGGTGACGAGGGTGGGTAGCCGGTGAAGTAGCTGCGGGTGCGCTCGGTCGCAGCGGCGTCCTGTCCCGCGAACACCGTGAGCAGTTGTTTAGGGCGGCGCACATGCTGGAGCGCCAGCATCGTGGCGGGCCGTGCGTTCCGCGCCGCACAGCCGCATACTGAGTTCACGACCACGAGCGTCGTGTCTGTCGTCGTCCCCAGGACGTCGTCCACCTCGGCTGGCGTCCGGAGCTCCTGAAATCCGATGCGGGTGAGCTCCTCACGCATCGGCTGGACGAGCCGGGGATCGTACATGGGAGCATTCAGGCTGGGCATGGTGCTCTCTTTCGGTGAGTCTCCATAGTAATATCATCGTTCGTCCCCATGCGAGTGCTGATAGTCGAAGACGATCCCGAGCTGGCCGGCTTGCTGCGCGACGGCCTGCGCGCGCAGCGCATCGATCCGACCCTGGCCGCGACGTTTGCCGAGGGCGGCGACCGTGCGCGAGGGGGCTCGTTCGATGTGATCATCCTGGATGTTCGGCTCCCCGGGGGCACCGGCTTCGATCTCTGTGGGGAGCTGAGGCGCGGGGGCAGCACGACCCCGGTGCTCATGCTGACGGCACTCGATGCCCTCGACGACCGCGTGCGGGGGCTCGAGGCCGGGGCGGATGATTATCTCACGAAACCGTTCGCGTTCCGGGAGCTCTTGGCCCGCATCAAGGCACTGGCGCGCCGCCGGCCCGCCCTGTCTCCAGCCCGGCATCAGATTGCCGACCTCGAGGTCGACCTCGGCACCCGCCAGGTGCAGCGCCGCGGCCGGCCGATCACGCTCAGCGCGAAGGAGTTCGCCTTGTTGGAGCTGTTCGTGCTGAACCAGGGACGGGTGCTCGATCGCGGCACCATCACCGCTCACGTATGGGACGACAACCATGATCCGTTTGCCAACCTGCTCGAGGTGCTGGTCGGGCGGTTGCGGCGCAAGATCGACGACGGCTTCGAGCCGAAGCTGATCCGGACGTCGCGCGGCGCGGGCTATCGCTTCGGGCCGTGAGCCGGCACTGATGCACTCGCTCGCTCGCCTCCGGCTCCGACTGACGGCGTGGTACGCAGGAGTCTTCCTATCCATCCTGGCCCTCTTGGGTGGCGGGCTGTTTCTCGCGATCCGGCACCGCATGTCCCAGCAGCTCGACGCGTCGCTGAGGGCGGCCGCGTCCGCCTTGATGCAAGCGGCCCGCATCCGCGAGGCGGAGTCTGCGGGCGCGAAGGGCGTGGTCGCGGACGCGGTCGACGAGCTGCATATCCCCGATCGCGCGCTCTACCTCTTCGCGGCGGGGGCGACGCCGATCAAGCCCGCCGAGGCCCCCGATTGGATTCGGGAGGCCGCGCGGGAAGCTGAGCGTGCCGGAGCGGCACACCGCGACCTGCAGCGGGAGGACCACATCGTCCGGCTGTACGCCGAGCGCTTCAGCGGCGCGAACGGTCGCGTGTACGTGGCCACGGCGGTGGCCGACCGCCTGGAGCTCGAGCATGAGTACGCATCGCTCATCAGGGCGTTCGCAGCCGCCGCGCTGGCGGCGCTCCTGCTCGCGGCCGGGGGAGGCTACATGCTGACGCGCCAGTCGACCGCGCCCATCGAGCGATCGATGGAACAGATGCGCCGGTTCATGGCCGACGCGGCGCACGAGCTCCGCACGCCCATCACCGTGCTCCGGACGCGGGCCGAAGTCGCCGCAGGCCAGGATCGGGAGCCGACCCGCGACGCCGCCACCTTGCAGGCGATCGAGCGGGAGGCCACGCGTCTCGGGGAGATCACCGGGAACCTGCTGACTTTGGCCCGCGCCGACGCCGGCGAGTGGCCTGTCGCTCGGGAGGCGCTCTACCTCGACGACGCCGTGGCGGGTGCGGTGGAAGCGGCTCGCACGTTGGCTGAGCACAAACGCGTAGTGGTCGAGGTCGGCACATTCGAGGAGGCGAAGATCCTCGCCGATCCGGCACTGGTACGCCAGCTGCTCCTGATCGTGCTCGACAACGCCATCAAGTTCACGCCGTCGGGCGGTCGCGTTCGGTTGGACGTATCAGCGCAAGACGGCCGGGCCGCGGTCGTCGTGAGCGACACCGGCATCGGCATCCCCGCCGAGCAGCTGCCTCACGTGTTCGAGCGCTTCTACCGCGGCGACCCGGCCCGTCGGGAGGCCGACGGGGCCGGGCTCGGCCTCGCGATCGCTCGCTGGATCGCCGACGTGCACGGCGCGCGGATCGACGTCGGGTCTGAGCCCGCCGTCGGCACGCGGGTCACCCTCAGGTTCCCGCTCGCCCTCTAGGGTGACGGCGGCGTACTATTCGCCAGATCGCTGAATCCATCATTGTTACACTTCGCAACGGAGCAATTCGTGAACACAGCGTCTCGAACATTCATCGCCGGGGCCGTCCTGCTCTGCGGCGCCGTGCTTCCCGCCGCACCGCAGTCCTACCACCTTGCCCGTCGGTTCAGGCTCGCCGGCGACGGTGGCTGGGACTACCTCGCCCTCGACACCGTGGGCCATCGACTCTTTATCGCGCACCAGGACCGCGTCATCGTGGTCGACCCCGACAGCGGAAAAGTGCTCGGTGAGATCCCGGGCCTCAATCGGGCGCACGGCGTGGCCTTCGCGTACGAAGCGGGTCACGGCTTCGCCACGTCGGGGGCGGACAGCACCGTCACGATGTTCGATCTCAAGTCGCTCCGCGTGCTCGGCCACACGATGGTGCCCCCGGACGACGATGCCGTTCTGTACGACCCGGCGACCAAGCGAATCTTCACGTTCAACGGCGACGCTCATTCCGCCACCGCGATCGATGCCGTCTCGGGAAAACGGCTCGGCGATATCGAGCTCGGGGCGGGTCCGGAGTTCGGCGTTTCCTCAGGGGACGGGAAGCTGTTTGTGAACCTGGAGGACAAGAATGCGGTAGCGGAGATCGACGCGGCTGGGATGCGGGTGAAACGGCAGTGGTCCCTGGCAGGCTGCGAGTCGCCCACGGGGCTGGCCATCGATCGGGCACACCATCTGCTGTTCAGCGGCTGCCGCAACAAGGTCATGGCGATCTCCGACGCGACCAACGGCGCGCTGGTCACGACGGTCCCGATCGGCCAAGGAGTGGACGCCTGTCGATTCGATCCGGGGACCCAGTTGGCCTTCGCCTCGAATGGCGACGGGACGCTGACGGTCATTCACGAGGACACGTCGCGAACCTTCACCGTGGTCGCCAACGTCGCCACGAAACGCGGCGCGCGCACGATGGAGCTCGACCCGAAAACCCACCGCGTGTTCACGGCCACGGCGGACTTCGGCCCGCCGCCCGCCGCCACCGCGCAGAATCCGCGCCCGCGACCCCCTGTCGTGCCGGGGACGTTCACGCTGCTGGTCCTCGACCCCTGAGCAACTAGGAGTCGCCCGAGGGCCGTCGCCGCGCGCGGCGGCCCTCATGCCTTCTGGTGTGCCCCGCTTGTAATTCTGCCTGAGTTCTCCTGAAGGGTGTAGCGACGACCCCGGATGGCCATAAGCAGCGTCGGGACGGCGAACAAGGTGATCGGTGTGGAGAGCGCGAGTCCGCCGATCACGGCGAGCGCGAGCGGTCGTTGGAGCTCGCTCCCCGCCCCGATTCCGAGGGCGAGGGGGAGTAAGCCGAACAGGGTGCACAGCGTCGTCATCAGAATCGGACGGAGGCGCACGCGTGCCGCCTCGCGGATCGCGACCTCGAGCGATACGTGCTCGGTGTGCATCCGGAGCCGCGTGAAATCGAGCAAGATGATCCCGTTCTTGACGATCAGCCCGACCAGCAGGATCAGGCCCATGAACGACGAGACGTTGAGCGCGGTGTTCGTGACGAGGAGGAGCGCCATCGCCCCCACAAACGATAGGGGCGCGGCGAGGAGCACCACGAGAGGCTCCACGAAGGAGGAGAATTGCACCACCATCACGGCGACCACGCTTGCCGCGGCAAGGCCGAGGACCAGCACGAGCGAGCGGAACGCGGTCTGCTGGCTCGCATACTGGCCGCCGAGCTCGACGCGGATGCCGGGGGGCGGCGGGTGTTTCGCGAGCGCCTCCCGCACGTCCGTCATCACGCTCCCGAGGCCGCGTGCGCCCAGGTCGGCGGTCATCATGATCATCTGCTGCTGGTTTTCCCGGAGCAGCTCCGACGGGGCGTCCAGCGGCGTGAAACGGGCGAGCGACGCGACAGGGATAGGCGTGTGGCGGCCCGGCGCGAGCACGGGGATCGCCCCGAGCCGGAGAGGGTTGAAGCGCACCGAATCGGGCGCGCGGACGCGGACTCCGATGCTCCGGTCGTCCCGGTACACCTGGCCCGCGTCTACGCCGAGCAGCGCAGCGCTCACGGATTGGCTCACGGCCGCGGGCGTTAGCCCGACCTGATTCGCCTCCGCGGCGTCGACATGCATCGCCAACTCGGCCGTTGGCTCGCTCACGCCGCTGAAGAGATCCTCGAGGCCTTCAATGCCCGCCATGGCGGAGTCGAGCTGGGTCCCGTACGCTTCGAGGGCCGCCAGGTCGGGGCCGAACAGCTTGATCTCCACCGGCCGGGCGCTGCCCGCGAGGTCGTTCACGACGTCCGAAAGAATCTGGACGAACTCGATCCGCATGCGCGGGAGCCCGGCCGTGGCCCGCCCCCGGACCTCGTCGATGACCTCGTCGATCGACCGGTGCCGCTGGCTCTGGGGCTTGAGCCGGACCGCGTAGTCGCCGCGGTTCTGCAACGTCGCGAACAGGCCGAGCTCGGCGCCGGTCCGCCGACTGGTCCCGGCCACCTCCGGGATCCGCGCGAGGATGCCGTCGATGACGCCAAGCTCGCGGTCGGTTTCAGTCAAGGCCGTGCCGCCCGGAGCCCAGTAGTCCAGCACGAAGGCCCCCTCATCCATCTCGGGCAGGAAGCCGGTTTCGGTCGCACGGTACGCGACGTAGCCGGCGGCGATGAGCACCGCGGCGGCGACAGCCACGCGCCGAGGATGATGGAGCACGGCGCCGAGCGCGCGCTCGTACGCTCCCGCCAACGCGTCGATAGCGTGACCGAGACGCTCGAGGGCACTCGGCGCCGTGCCCGACGGCGGGGGGGCGTGCTCCGCGTCGCGCGGCCCGAGGTAGCGCTGGCTGAGGAGTGGGATGACCGAGCAGGCGAGCCCCAGCGACACGAGCACGGCGATCGTCAGCGTGATCGACAAGGCGTGGAAGAACTGGCCGACCACGCCCTGCAGCAGGCCCAGCGGCAAGAACACGACCACGGTCGTCAGGGTGGACGTCGTGACCGGCCAGAGGAGCTCCTGAACCGCGTCGCGGATGGCGGCCGTCCGGTCGGGGTTCAGGTCGAGATGCCGGACGATATTCTCCGTGATGACGACGGCGTCGTCGATGACGAGACCGATGGCGATCGCCATGGCGCCGAGGGTCATCAGGTTGAACGTCTGTCCGAACAGCCACATCACGAAGATCGTGATGACGAGCGTGAGCGGGATGGACGACGCGCTGACCGCGGTGATC
>DASQAM010000020.1:0-2574 GCA_035635735.1 Gemmatimonadales bacterium
CAGCGAGAACGCCATCAAGGTGCTCACGTTCAAGGTGGGCGCGCCGGAGGCCGTCACCGTCCCGGCCGGCACGTTCCAGGGATTTCGTATCGACGTGACCGGCTCGCGCGTGCCGTTTACGATGTACGTGGGTGCCGATACTCCCCGACGCGTGCTCAAAACCGAATTCGTGGGACAGCCGTTCTTAGTCGAACTCCTCAAGTAAACTCGGGACGGAGGACACCCGCATGCGATCATTGTCGTCCCTGCTGCTCGCACTCACAGGCGCGTGCGCGTCGGCCGGAGGGGGGACCCGCCCGGCGCGGGCGCCCGCGCCCGCGCCCGTGGCCACGGCTCCGGCGGCCGCGTCCGCCGAAACCACGAGCGTCGCGCGACCGCAATACCCGTCCACCTACGTGCGGCACCCCAATCCGCCGGTCCTGATCCGCAACGCCACGATCATGACCGCGACCGGCCAGGAGATTCCCAACGGCTCGATCCTGTTGAAGGATGGGCGAATCGTCGCGGTGGGCGCGAAGGTCGAGGCCCCCAGCGATGCCCTGGTCGTGGACGGGACGGGCAAGTACGTGACGCCCGGGCTGATCGACGACCACTCGCACCTCGGCGTGTACGCCGCGCCTGGGACCGATGCCGAGTCGGATGGCAACGAGGCGACGAATCCGGTGACGGCGGAGGTATGGGCGGAGCACTCGTTCTGGCCGCAGGACCCGCAGATCCCGCTGGCCATCGCCGGCGGGATCACCATGATCCAAGCGCTGCCAGGCTCGGCGAACCTGATCGGCGGGCGCAGCGCGATCCTCAAGCTCATCCCGGCGCGCACCGTGCAGGAGATGAAGTTTCCGGGCGCGCGCTACGGCCTGAAAATGGCCTGCGGTGAGAACCCGAAACGCGTGTACGGCCGGCGCGGCGGGCCGTCCACCCGCATGGGCAACATGGCGGGCTACCGCGCGGCGTTCATCCAGGCGGAGGCGTATCGGCGCAAGTGGGACGCCTGGAACAAGGATCACAAGGGCGATCCGCCCGAGCGAAACCTGCGGTGGGAATCGCTGGCCGAAGTGCTGCGCGGGAACATGTACGTGCAGAACCACTGCTACCGCGCCGACGAGATGGCGCAGATGATCGATCTGGCACACGAGTTCGGATTCAAGATCCGTTCGTTCCACCACGCGGTGGAGTCGTACAAGATCGCCGACCTGCTCGCCAAGGAAGGGACCTCGGTCTCGGTCTGGGCGGACTGGTGGGGGTTCAAGGAAGAGGCGATGGACGGGGTCCAGCAAAACGCCGCGCTCAACCAACAGGCGGGCGGCCGGCCGATCATCCATTCGGACGACCCGGGCGGCATCCAACGGCTCAACCAGGAGGCGGCCAAGGCCATGTACGCCGGGCAACGGGCCGGCATCTCGATCACGCGCGACCAGGCCCTGCGATGGATCACGGTCAACCCTGCCTGGGCCATCGGGCTCGACTCGATCGTCGGAACACTCGAGCCCGGCAAGATGGCCGACGTGGTGGTGTGGTCTGGTGATCCGTTCTCGGTCTATTCCAAGGCCGTGCAGGTCTACAACGACGGCTGGCTCGCATACGACCGCTCGGATCCCGCGCACCAGCCGCGCACCGATTTCGAACTGGGCGAGATGCCCGCGCCCGGGAGCGACCGATGATCGCGCTGCTGCTCGCCCAGACCATTGCCATCACGGGTGGAACGGTGTATCCCGTCTCCGGTCCGAAGCTCGCCAACGCCAGCATACTGATCCGCGACGGCCGCATTGTCGCGGTGGGAACGAACGTGCCCATTCCGCCGGATGCGACCCACATCGACGCCGCCGGGAAATGGATCACCCCGGGCCTCATCGACGGGGCCGGCCAGCTCGGCCTGGTGGAGATCAGCGCGGTGCCGGGGACACGCGATGCAAGTGTGCAGGGCGACACCATCGCCGCATCCTTCAACGTGGCGGAGGGGATCAACCCGGCCTCGACGGTCATCCCCGTCACGCGAATCGAAGGCATCACGACCGCGCTCGCCGTGCCGACCGGCAACCTCGTGAGCGGCCAGGCGGTCCTGATCGATCTCGACGGCGCCACGATCGAGCAGATGCTCGTGAAATCGCCGGTGGGCGTGGTCGCCGATCTCTCGGAGAGTGCGAAGGACGCCGCTGGGGGCTCGCGGGCCGCCGTGGCGGAGCGGCTGCGCGGCGTGTTCCGCGACGCGCTCGAGTACGAGCGGCGCAAGGCGGATTTCAGCCGCGCGCAGATGCGGGCCCTGTCGGCGTCGGCGCGGGACCTGGACGCCTTGCTGCCGGTGCTCCACGGACGCGTGGCGCTCATCGTTTATGCCAACCGGCGGAGCGACATCGAGACTGCCCTGCGGCTCGCGAAGGAGTTCAAGCTCAAGCTCATTCTGGCCGGCGCGGCCGAAGGCTGGGAGGTCGCGGCGACGATCGCGGCCGCGGGCGTCCCCGTCCTGGTCGAGCCGTTGAGCAACATCCCCGGTTACGACGCCCTCGGCATCCGTTACGGAAACGCGGGGATCATGGCGAAGGCCGGCGTGAAGGTCGCGCTGCTCGAGCCCGACAC
>DASQAM010000021.1:0-4590 GCA_035635735.1 Gemmatimonadales bacterium
CTCGCAGCATACCCTACCGAATGAAACGTCGCAAGCCGCCCAGAAAACACGTGGGGCCCGACCCAATCATCGGGCCGGGCCCCGGCTGCGGGTGATCTACGCGCTCACTCCTTATCGTACTTCAGGGCGAGCCTGAGTTGCCCCAGGGCGGCATCGATCGCGCGGATCGCCTTTACGCGATGGCCGCCGAAGTCGTGCGCGGCACGCTGCAAATGCAGCCTGGCGGCCTCGAGCGCGCGGATCGCGGCATTGATCTCGGGGTGCGGCTCCTGTCCGATGACGGCGGGACGGACCGGTGTCGGGGATGCCGAAGCGGCGAGCGGCAGCGTGAGTACGGCGGTTAGGGTAGCGACGGCGATCAAGCGGGGAAACGTGGCAGGCATGTCGCCTCCTTTTAGACGCTTGACCCCCTTCGCGTGACAACGGTCACGCGTCTTCCGCGGCCCGTTTGTACATCCAGTACTCGGGCCCGGCCTGCGCCTCCGGCCAGTCGGCGAGGTGCTCCTGGCCGCGCCATGGCGCGTCGCTCGGATCGGCGCGCCACGGCTCGGCGTCGCGATGGAGATCGCCGCGCCAGGCCTCGTCGTCAGCCCATTCGTCCGGTCGCCAAGACTGTGTCATACATCACTCCCGTCGGCCGCGCCGTGCGGCCCGCACCCTCTGAGTCGCAAGGCGTGTGCCCGGCGGGGGACGTGCGCGACAAGTCGGCCCATGCTATAAGGATAGGGGCACCCCCGCGTGGGACCGGGGGCATCTGGGCTGTCGCAGAGTCGGCCGCGCTGCCGCGCTCCGACACTAACATTCAGCGTGACCGCGATCACCATCAACCCCGCCACGGGCGAGGTGCTCGAGACGTTCCAGGAGACGGCGCCCGATGAGCTGGCCCGGATCCTCGAGGGCGCCGACGCCGCGTCGCGCGAGTGGCGCCGCACGCCGGTGGCGGAGCGCGCGGAGCGGCTGCGCGCCGCCGCGCGTGTCCTGCGCGAGCGTAAGGACGCCTCTGCCCGCACCATGGCGCTGGAGATGGGTAAGCCGCTGGCGCAAGGAGTGGCAGAGGCGGAGAAATGCGCCTGGGCATGCGACTACTACGCGGACCACGGGGCGGCCTTCCTCGCCGATGAGCCCCACCCGACCGACGGCTCACGGAGCTACGTCCGGTTCGAAGCCCTGGGTCCTGTCCTCGCCATCATGCCGTGGAATTTCCCGTTCTGGCAGGTGTTTCGCTTCGCTGCACCGGCCCTGGTCGCTGGGAACGCCGGCATTCTGAAGCACGCTCCCAACGTGCCGCGCTGTGCGCTCGAGATTGAAACGGTCTTCCAGAACGCCGGCTTCCCGGTCGGTCTGTTCCGAGCGGTATTCCTCTCGAACGAAGCCGCGGGCCGCGTCATCGCCGACGGGCGCGTGCGCGCCGTGACGCTCACCGGCTCGGACCGCGCGGGGAGCCAGGTGGCCGAGCAGGCAGGACGACACCTCAAGAAGACGGTGCTCGAGCTCGGCGGCAGCGATCCGTTCATCGTGCTCGAGGACGCGAATCTCGACCGGGCCGCCACCACGGCGGTGGAGGCACGTCTCATCAACAGCGGCCAGAGCTGCATCGCCGCTAAGCGCTTCATTGTGGTGGAGCAGGTGGCGGAGCGGTTCTTGGAGCGGTTCACGAGCGAAATGCGCGCCCGGAGGGTGGGCGATCCCCTCGACCCGGCGACCCAGGTCGGACCACAGGCGCGGCTCGATCTGCGCGAGAATCTGCATCGACAGGTGCAAGAGTCGGTGCAGCGCGGCGCCCGACTCGTGCTCGGTGGCGAGGTCCCCGCCGGCCCGGGCGCCTTCTACCCGCCCACCGTGCTCATTGCCGTGGAGCCCGGGATGCCCGCGTTCGATCAGGAGACCTTCGGCCCCGTGGCGGCCGTGATCCGCGCCAAGGACGAGGCGGACGCGATCCGCATCGCGAACGCGTCGCCCTACGGACTCGGGGCGTCCGTCTGGACCGCCGACTCGAAGCGCGGGGAGCGCGTCGCGCGCGAGATCGAAGCGGGTAGCGTGTTCGTGAACGGGCTCGTCCGGTCCGATCCGCGGCTGCCCTTCGGCGGCGTGAAGCGTTCCGGCTATGGGCGCGAGCTATCGGCGTACGGCCTGCGCGAGTTCGTGAACATCAAGACGGTGTGGGTGGCGTGAACGTCCGCGTCGGCACCTCGGGCTACAACTTCCCGCAGTGGAAGGGCCCGTTTTACCCGGACAAGATTCGCGAATCCGAGATGCTCCCGTATTACGCCCAGCGGCTTTCCACGGTGGAGATCAACTACACCTTCTATCGCATGCCGAATGCGAAGACGGTCGCCGGCTGGGATGCGGCGACTCCTCCCGGATTCACGTTCGTCCTCAAGGCGCCGCAGCGCGTCACGCACATCGCCCGCCTCCGGGACGTGGACGATCCGCTCCGCTACTTCTTCGAGACCGGGCGCAACCTGGGCCCCAAGCTCGGGCCCATCCTGTTTCAGCTGCCGCCCAATTTCAAAAAGGATCTGGACCGCCTGAACGATCTGCTTACGCAGTTCCCGGCGGACTTGCGGTGTGCCTGGGAGTTCCGGCACGAATCGTGGTTCACGGACGACGTGTACGAGGCGCTGCGAGTCGGGAACGCCGCGTTGTGCGTCGCGGACACGGAAGCGGGCCATACCCCGCTCGTGGCGACCGCCGACTTCGGCTACATGCGACTGCGCGACGAGGGATACAAGAACAAGGATCTCGAGCAGTGGGCCAAAACGGTAAAGGACCTGGGGAAGGGATGGGGGGAGGCGTTCATCTTCTTCAAGCACGAGGAGTCGGGGATCGGGCCCAAGCTGGCGCAGCAGTTCATCTCGCTTCTTGCGCCCTAGCCTCGCCCAGCTCGCGCCGCTTCAAGCGGGTGTTGCCGAGCCCCGCACCCCGTAGCTCACACCTGCGACCACAGCCGTCAGCGCGAAGTTCACGAGCTCGACGGGCGTCACGGCCCGGACCGCGACGCTCGGGCCCGCCGCCCAGTCCAGCATGCGGAGGTACCATACCGCTACGCTGAGCATCAGGAGACCGAGGTTCGCCGTGCTCTCCGCGAAGGCGAGGCGGCTCGCGTATTGTGGTGCCCGCAGCATCACGATCCCGAGGACGAAGCAGAGCAGGTAATAAGCGTTGCGTCCTACGGGGAAGTCATCCAGAAAAGCGACGCGCACGTTGACACCCCAAATCACTCCCACCAGCCAAAAGAGCGGTGTCGCGACGTAGTACCAGCGCAGGAACGAGAGCCGCGTGGCTGCGGGCAAGCGGGCTCTAGAATGCGCCCCAGGCCTGCTTGCCGGGGATGTAGTAACTCGGGCTGATGAACTTGAAGATGTTCGCGACTTTGCGGGCGCTCTCGAGCTTGGCTTTGTCCTCGCGCAGCATACCGGCGAGCTGGGTATCGAACATCTCCCGATAATACGCGTGCGCGGCCTTGTGCCGGTCGTCGTCTGACTTGTAGTCCGAGCGAATTTCGGCGAGCTCGCCGGGATCGAGGAAAATCCCCTCGCACTTGGGGCACTCGTCCACCACGACGTCTCGCTTGACGCTCCAGAAATGCCGCATCATGACGATGCCGGCATCGCGGGGGCAGTTGCGTCGCTTCTCCGAGTCTACCTTGACCGCGGGATTCTGCTCGATCTGGAGTAACGCTTCTCCCGCCGACTGGTCCGGCTGGTCGACTTTGCGGAGCGTCCATTCATCGAACCACAACCCACCGCACCCACCCTTGCAAGCCTGGATCTTGACGTCGCTCACTGCGACCTCCGTCATTGCCGTGCCGCAGGCTGGACAGTTCATCGTCATGACTCCTTCGCGCGGGTGTTCAAGGTATCTGACAACCCTAATGGTTCCTCCACGCGCTGCGCAACCAGCAGGCCGTCTCGCACCGGGATCACGGACGCAATCCAGCTGGGGTCTGCCTGAATGCGCCGCGTCAGCTCGCGCACGCCGCGGGTCGCGGGGCTCGTGTCGCGGCGCTCGAAGATGCGCCCACTCCACAGCATGTTGTCGACCAGGAGCAGCCCACCAGGTCGGAGCTTGTTCTCGATGACATCGAGCGACTTCGGGTAATCCTGTTTGTCGATATCGTTGAAGATCACGTCGAACGGGCCCGGAGCCTGTTGCAGGGTCGCCACCGCCTCGCCGACGTGGAACTGCACGACGTCCGTCAGGCCGATCGCCGCGAGGTTTTCCCGTGCTTCGCGGGACAGCCGGTCGTCCCAGACGACATGGTGCACGATCCCTCCGCCGTTTTCTTTGACGGCACGGGCGAACCACGCCGTCGAGTAGCCGAACCCGGAGCCGAGCTCGAAGACGTGTCGAGCGTTGCTGAGACGTGTCAGCAAGTAGCACAGGTGTCCCGTCGCCGGGCCGATGATGGGAAACCCCGTGCGCCGCGCCTCGGCTTCCAGCTCGGCAAGCCGCGCGGGACGCGGGGGTACGAGCTCGTCCAGGTACGCTGCCACGCGCGGGGCCAAGAGGTTCATGTTTACGCCTCCATCACCGGTCGGTCAGGAGGCGGTATTTCGACAAATTGCGCAAGGCTGCCGCGCGCTTCCC
>DASQAM010000022.1:0-2811 GCA_035635735.1 Gemmatimonadales bacterium
ACGAACCCGGTGGCGCCGGTGACGGCGATCAGCACGACGGAACCGGTCAGGTGGAGGTTGTGCCGCCCTCGTCGAGGAACACGAGCGTGCGGCGCCGCGCGACCACCGAGGCCAGTGCCTCGAAAACCTTGGGATCGAGCACCGTGCCGGAAAGATCAGCCGCCCGCTGGACCGCCTTTTCCGGGCTCATCTTTTCCTGGTAGGCGCGGGACGTGCTGAGGGCGTCGAACACTTCGGCGGCGCCGAGGATGCGGGCGCCGATCGGGATCTCCTCCCCGCGCAGGCCGTCAGGGTAGCCCGTACCATCCCATCGCTCGTGGTGGTGGCGCACTGCCGGGATGATGTCGCCAAGGTGTGCGAGCGGCGCGAGGATCTGGGACCCGATGATGACGTGCTGTTTGACGTGCTCGAACTCTTCGGGAGTGAGCGCACCCTGTTTGTTCAGGACCGATTCGCGCGTTCCGATCTTGCCGAGGTCGTGCAGCCGGCCCGCGACCCGCACGTGCTCGACGTCCTCCTCTGGGATTCCGAGCTCGTGGGCGACCGTGGCGGAGAGGTCGGCGACGCGGGCCGAATGCCCGCGCATGTAGGGGTCCTTCGCTTCCAGGGCGTTGACCAGGGCTTCGAGGGTGGCGATCGAAAGCCGCTCCAGCTTCATCCGCTCGCGCTGCAGCTCCGCCGTGCGGGTGCTCACCTCTTCCTTCAGCCACTGATTCAGCTGGCGGTTCTCGAGGAGCATCTCGCGCCGCTTGAGCGCCCGCTGGACCGCGCGCGCCAGGTCCGCGAGCTCGATCGGCTTCGTGAGGTAATCCATGGCGCCTCGCTGCATGCAAAGCGCGGCGCTGGTGGCGTCGTTCACGGCCGTGAGCATGAGAATCGCGAGCTCGGGCTCGATCTCGATGGCCTGCGGTACCAGGTCGACGCCGCTGGTGCCGGGCATCCGGATGTCGCACAACATGAGCGCGATGCGGTGCCGCCGGAGCTGCTGCAGGGCTTCCTCGCCGGTGCCCGCGGCATACACTTCGTACTGCTGTTGCGTGAGGAACTTCTTGACGGCGTTCCGGATGGGCTCCTCATCGTCCACGACGAGGATCTGAATAGGACCCGTCACATCGGCCACGGCGGTCCTCCTTAGGGGACAACCTTCACTGACCTGCCACGAAGGTGACCTTCACCGGCCCCGGGAGCAAGCCCGCACCGTGGGCGCGAGCGAGCAACTCGGCTACGGCCTGTCGGCCGGTCGGTCCGTAGTCCACCGTATAAGCGTTGACGTACATCCCGACGAACCGGTCAATGCGAGTTTGGTCGAGGCCGCGGCTGTACGCCGTCGCGTGTGCGAGGGCCTCGGCCCGATGCGCGAGGCCGTACTGAATGCTGGCCTTGAGATCACTGGCGATGTCCCGCATCAGCGCGTCTCCCAGGTCGCGACGCACGACGTTGCCCCCGAGCGGCAGCGGCAGGCCCGTCTCGTCGTACCACCACGCGCCGAGATCGACCCAGAGATGCAGCCCGCGGTCCGCGTACGTCAGCTGCCCCTCGTGGATGAGGAGCCCCGCGTCCGCCCGGCCGGCTGTCACATACTCCTCGATCTGATCGAACGGCACGACGACGTGGCGCGCCGCGGGCTGGTACAGCTTGAGTGCGAGGTACGCCGTGGTGAGCTCGCCCGGGACTGCGATGAGCAGGCTTCCCGCACCGAGCGCCGCCCGCGGATCGGTGGGGCGCGCGGCGCGCGCCACGATGCGCGGCCCGTAGCGGTCGCCGATGCTCGCCCCGTGCGCGAGCAGCGCGTAGCGATCGGCGAGGTAGGCGTATGCGTGCAGCGAGACGGCCGTCACTTCCAGCTCGCCGGCGAGGGCGCGCCGGTTCAAGGATTCGATGTCGCCGAGCTCGTGCACGTAACGGCGGTCGCCGGTGTCGATTCGCCCGGCGGCGAGCGCCCAGAACATGAACGCGTCGTCCGCGTCCGGGCTGTGCGCCAGATGGATCGTTTGCGGCGCCCTAACCGCCACGCGTCGCTTTCGCGGCGGCCGCCGCCGTCGCCTGCTGGTGGAACGCATCGAGATTCTCCGCGTGCTCGCCGTACTCGGGACGCTGGCGCGTACGCTCGGTCGCCTCGTTCTTGAGGAATTCGGCGTACGCCCGGCGCGCACCGACGGCGTCGCGCTTGAGCTCGAGGGCACGCGCCCGCAGCATGAACCCGAAGAGGTGCGTGGGGACGGCCCGGCGGATGGTGTCCGCTTGGGCCAGGGCGCCTGCCGCGTCGCCGTTGGTCAGGTCGAGCACGCCGACGTGGTAGCGCGCGTCCACGTCCAGCGCCGGCATCATCGCGTACGCCTGGAGCGCCATCGGCAGGAAGAACTCGGCGCTGTCCGCCTTGCCCTGCGTGTGCAGCAACATCACCCGGTTGTAGAGCCGGGTGGCGCGCTCTTCGGGCGACATCTGAGAGATGTCGGGAGGCGAGATGCGGGATGCGGGAACCGGCCCATCCTCCACGCCTCCCGCATCCCGCACCCCGCTTCCCGACGAACCCCCGAGCCGGAACGCGAGTACCGTCAACAGCGCCCCCAGCGCCGCCCCCGCCACGCTCCACGGGAGCCCGGCCCGCCACCCGGATGACTGGGCGCCACCCACCTGGGCACCGCACTTGTGACAAAACCTCGCGGTGGCGGCGAGTGACGCTCCGCACGCGTTACAGTTCATTGAGGCCGGAATCTAACTGGCAGGAATCGGAGAGGCAGCGTAGTGTAGTCTCGTGAGCCACGATTTGACCCCATGAGCGCCACCTTCCCGGGCCAGGACCGCGCCAAG
>DASQAM010000023.1:0-3086 GCA_035635735.1 Gemmatimonadales bacterium
GGCGAGTTCATCGAGGGCGACGACGATGCGGACGAGCTCCCGGTGTCGATGGCGTCGCCCCTGGGCAAGTCACTGCTCGGCACCAAGGTGGGCCAGGCGGTGACGATCGCCCTGCCGATAGGGAAGCGCCGGCTCAAGGTCCTCGAGCTCGAAACGGTCCACGACCTCGCTGGAAAGTAGGGGCGCAGCATGCCGCGCACCCTTACTAAAGCAGGCGGTGGAACACCATCGGGCCGCTCGGGCTCGCCGAGCCGGCCCGCGGCTCGATGCTCATCGCCGCACCCAGGACCCGCGGGTCGCCTTCCCCGCCTCCGGGCATCTCCAGCGCCATCACCATCGGTTTGTCCTCATTCATCGGCATCACGGCCGCGCTCGTCATTCCGCTATCGGTGATGAACCACAGCTGGTAGGCTTGGTCCCTCGCGTTCGGGGCCAGCCCGTCGCAGCGCACCAGCCAGCGGTGCCGCACGCTGTCCGCGAAGATCGTCACCGACCCGACGCGGCCGCCGGTCGAGACCGGGATCTGGATGAGTCGTGTCGCGGGTCCGTGGATGAACGTCGAGACCGTGTCCTCGAGCGCATGGACTCGTGCAACCAGGCCGTCGCGCTCGGTGGTGAGGGTCCCGATCGTGCGATACGCCCACCACGCACCGCCCCCCCCTCCCACCGCCAGGGTGATCATTGCCGCCGCGAGCGGCCCCCGCCACCGCCGCCGCGGCGCCAGCGCGCGCGCCAGCACGCGCCCCTTGAGCTCGGGGCGAGGAGTCCGTGGCGCGGCCGAAAGGCCCAGCCAGTCCGTCATTCCACCCAATCCTTCAAGTGTCTCAGGCCCTCCGTCAACGTTTGGTGCGCCAGGCGCAGGCGTGTCTTCACGGTCCCGAGCGGCTGGCGCAGCCGCTGCGCAATCTCCCGGTGCGACAGCCCCTCGAAGTAGGACAGCGTCACGACGCGCCGCTGCTCCTCCGAGAGGGCCGCCAAGGCCGCGTGCACCTCCCGGTGCACCGGCCATCCCGGCACCGCGGCTTCGTGTGGCGCGGCCGGCGCGCTGCCACCGCCCTCCATCTCTTGGGCCTGCTCCAGATGCGTCGCCTTGCGCCGCCACCGCCGCCGGCGGCGCAAGGCGTCGAGCGACCTGTTGCGCGCGATCGACAGTATCCAGGGCACGAGCGGCCCGCGCCCGGCGTCATGCTGGTCGATGTGACGCCACACCTGCACGAACACGTCGCCAACCACTTCTTCTGCCTCGTCCTCGTCGTGCAGAATGTGCAGTGCCAGACCCAGGATCCACGGTGCGACAAGGTCAAACAACTCCCCGAGCGCGTGCTCGTCCCCTGCTTTGAGGCGCCGCTCGAGCGAGCGCTGGTGCTCTTGACTAAGACGTTTCGGAGAGGTCACTTAGATTGGCATCCTAGGAGCGAACCAGGGCGAATCCAGCCCCGGTTATGTATCTTGAAGGCTCGAACGCGGAGGTGGGATGTCGGTTCATTGCCAAGCTGACGACGAGCGGTTCTCGTTCGAAGCATTCACCCGTCACCCCTTTTTCACCGAAGTCAACCGGTGGATCGTGGAGCGGGTCATCGGCCCCGGCAGGCGCAAGATCGTCGACCTCGGGTGCGGACCCGGCGCGGTCACCAAGCTCATTCTCGAGCGCCTGGGCGGCGACGCGCGCAACGTGGAAGTGATCGGCATCGATCCTTCTCCGACCGCACTCTCAAAGGCGCGCGCGGCGATCCAGTCCAAGGTGGTCAAGTTCATCGAGGGCAGCGCCGAATGGGTGTCCCGCATCGTCTCCTCCGCAGACGCGGTCGTGTTCCTCAATGCAATCCACCTGGTGCCCGACAAAGCCCAAGTCATCGCCGAGATCCGCAAGACCTTGAACACAGACGGGGTCTTCGCGTTCAACACGACCTTCTTCAACGGCGCATACGTCGATGGTACGGGCGCCTTCTGGCGCCGCTGGGTCGTCCGGGCTGTCCAGGTGCTGCGAGAGCGCGGTATTGAGGTCAAGCACTCGGACCACGCGGTTGCAAGGCAGTTCCTCACGCCCGAAGAGTATTCCGACCTGTGTGTGCAGGCGGGGTTCGCACGGCCGTCCGTCGACTTGGTCAGGATCGAGATGCCGCCCGAGAGCATGCGCGACATTGGCCGCTTCTCTCTCTTCATCGAGGGCGCGCTGCCCGGCGTGCCGCTCGAGGAGGGCTCGGCGGCTCTGGAAAAGGGTCTCGAGCGGGCGATGGACGAGACGGGCGTGTGCGGCGTGCCGCGCAATTGGTTGGAGTGCGTCGCCAGGGCACCGTAGCTCAGTCCGCCGGTTCCGTCAGAAACTCGAGTCGGGCATGGGCGGCGCGCAACGCCGCCTCCACGGCCTCCGACGTTCCCCCCCGTGCGAAGATGAACCCCGGGTAGCGCGAGCCTTCGGGCCAGGGCACGAGTGTCTGGCCCGGGTGCGTCGTGATCACGACTTCCTCGACGAGCGGCACCGCCTGCGCCGCACTGACTCCGCGCACGTTCCGCAGAACGCCCGCCCCCGGTACGGGGATCATCATCACCCCGGAAGCCTGCCCCTCTCGCTCCAATGTCGGTAGCTCCATACCCAAGGCATGGCGGATGATGATCTCCTCGAGAGACGCGTCCCGTTTCCCGCCTCCCGCTCCCTGGATTTCGAACCGCAACGCCCCGCTGCACCGCCCTCCGATGGGCCGCGCGGCGAGCTCGATCAGCCACGCCCCCCGATCATTGTGGCGGACTTCGGCGTGGATCGGTCCGTCCCGGAGCCCGAGCGCGTGGACCGCCTCCTGCGCGCACGCCGCGATTTCCTGCTGGGCGGTCCGCGCGAGGCGCGACGGCGTGACGTAGATCGTTTCCTCGAAAAACGGGCCGTCCAGCGGGTCGGGCTTGTCGAAGATCGCGAGCACCTGCAGCGCGCCTTGCGTGACGAGCCCTTCCACGGCGACCTCGCACCCGGGCACGAATTCCTCGACGAGGATCGAGCGGGCGCATCCCGTTTGCTCAACGATCCTCTTGATGCGTTCGAACGCTGCCACGAATTCTGCCGGCGTATCTGCGCGGACGACGCCGCGCGATGC
>DASQAM010000024.1:0-3027 GCA_035635735.1 Gemmatimonadales bacterium
GCCGCCGGCCTGGGCGGTCTCGGACGCCTCCCCCGCGAGCACGCGGCGCAGCGTCTCGAAGTCCCGCACGTCGGCCTGGATGAAAAAGTGGCGCCCGTCGCCGTCCGGCCCGTGCCGCTGGAATACGTCGCCCAGGCTCTCCAGGTTGCCGGCGTAGGTCAGCAAATCGAGGTTTACGACCGTGACCCGCGGGTCGCACTCGAGCAACCAGCGCACGAAATTGACCCCGATGAAGCCGGCGCCGCCCGTCACGAGCACACACCGGGGAGCGAACGGCGCCGTCATGCGCCGCCGTACGTGGGGAGGTCGGTGCGGTCGCTCGTGAGCAGGGGCAATGCCTTGTCCTTGTCGGAGAGCAGCGGTGGCGACTTCACCGGCCACTCGATGGCGATCGTCGGATCGTTCCAGGCGATGCCCCGTTCATCTTGGGGCACGTAATAGTCGCTGCACTTGTACTCGATCTCGCTCGCCTCGTCCGGCACGCAGTATCCATGCGCGAACCCGGGCGGGACGTAGAGCTGTCGCTTGTTCAAGGCCGAGAGCTTCACCCCCACCCAGCGGCCGAAGCTCGGCGACCCGCGGCGGATGTCCACCACCACGTCGAACACCCAGCCCGTCAGGCAGCGGACCAGCTTGCCCTGCGGGCGGAGCAGCTGGTAGTGCAGCCCACGGACCGCACCGGGTACGGAACGGGAGTGGTTGTCCTGGACGAATCGCTCGGGCAGCCCGGCGACCGTGTACCGGTCGGCGTGGTAGCTCTCGAAGAAAAAGCCTCGTCCGTCCTCGAATACGCGCGGCTCGATGATCAGCATGCCCGCGAGGGCGGTGGGCACGACGTTCACGCGCCTGCCTCGCGGGGGTAGTCCGTGTCGCGGATCATTTCCAGCAGGTAGTCACCATACGGGTTGCCCCGCAACGGCGTGGCCAGCCGCTCCACCTGTGCCGCATCGATGAACCCCATGCGATACGCGACTTCTTCCACGGCGCCGATCTTCAGGCCCTGCCGCTGCTCCACCGCGGCCACGAAGGTGGCTGCCTGGAGCAGCGACTCGGTGGTGCCGGTGTCGAGCCATGCGATCCCCCGTCCCAGCGTGACCACATGGAGCTTGGCGGCGCGGAGATACTGGTTGTTGACGTCGGTGATCTCGAGCTCCCCCCGCGCCGACGGCTTCAGCCCGCTCGCGATGCCGACGACGCTATTGTCGTAGAAGTACAGTCCCGTCACCGCGTAGTGCGACTTGGGCTGACGCGGCTTCTCTTCGATCGCCTCGACCCGACCGGCGGCGTCGAACGACACTACGCCGTAGCGCTGTGGTTCGGAGACGTAATAGGCAAAAACAGTGGCTCCGTCGACACGCTTTCCCGCCTGCTCGAGCACTGGGCGGATGCCGGCGCCGTAAAAGATGTTGTCGCCCAAGATGAGCGCGGCGGGACTGTCGCCCAGGAAGTCCCGTCCAATGATGAACGACTGAGCGAGTCCTTCGGGCCTGGCCTGCTCGGCGTAGCGAAGGCTCAGACCGAGTTGCGAGCCATCGCCGAGCAGCGCGCGAAACCGCGGCAGGTCCTGCGGTGTCGAGATCAGCAGAATCTCCCGAATCCCCGCCAACATCAAGGTCGAAAGGGGATAGTACACCAGGGGCTTGTCGTACACCGGCATCAGCTGCTTGCTGACGCCGATCGTGAGTGGGTAGAGCCGGGTACCCGAGCCGCCTGCCAGGATGATGCCTTTTCTCACAGGCGGGGGAGGGTATACGTGATGATCTTGGACCGCCAGGCCCAGTCCACGAACACCCGCCCCTCGTCCCATCGCCGGCGGGCCTTCCGGAGCGAGCCTCCGAGCAGGCGCACGAAGCCCAGCACAAAAGCCGCGAAGCCTACGCCAGCTACCACGGCGACATAGGCCCGGGCGTAGGCCAGGCCGCGATGCTTGATGAAGTATTGATAGGTCGCCTGTAGGCCCAGCCGCTTGATCAGCGGTGACGGCTGCTTCTTCGTGCTCACACTGTAATGGTGCAGCACCACCGCGTCACTCACGTAGCGCAGTCGCCCCAGCGCGCCCAGGCGCTTGCACAGGTCCATGTCGTCAAGATAGAGCGGTACGGACTCGTCGAATCCTCCCAGGGCGCGCACCTGGCCGGTGCGGCAGAGCATTGCCGCACCGAGCAGGCATTCCACGTCCCGATCGGTCCTAGGATTCCAACCGGCATAGTACTTCCAAGCCAGGATCCGGGACTTCGAGAAGATCTGGGCCAGCCACGACAGGTCGCAGAATTCGGTGTACAAGGTCGGCAGCCTGCGCGCACAGTTCGGCGAGACGAACTCGCTCGGTTTCTTGACGCGGGGCCCGACGGCGGCGCGCTCGGGGAACCCGGCGAGCTCGGCCAACATACGTTCCAGGGTGCCCGGCTGAAGCTCGCTGTCCGGATTCAGGAATAGGATATACTCACCGCGCACCAGCGGGAGGGCCTGATTGTTTGCCTTCGGGAACCCGAGGTTTTCCTGGTTCGCGATCAGCTGAGCTCGGGGAAACCGCCCGCGAACCGCCTCTACCGAGCCGTCCGTTGAGCCGTTGTCGACCACGATGATCTCGTGCGGGATCGTGGCGGCGCATCGCTCGATTGATTGGAGACAGGCGACGAGCTCGTGCGCGGTGTTGAAGTTGACGATGAGGATGGAAATCACGCTCGGCGGCAATGATGGAAACTAACTGACAGGCCGTCAAGAGGTTAAAACCCGCGCGTGACTTCCCGCCGGTAGCGGTGCTCTTTATGGCTAGAGCCATGTTCACGGACTCTTCCCCCACAGCTTCCCGGGTGCCGCCGGCCTCGGATATCGCTCTGTTGGAGCGGGTCGCCGCGGGCGACGTGCGCGCCCTGTGGGAGCTGTCCGCCCGCCACGCTATCAGCCTGCGCGCCCTGGCCTTCGGCATCCTGCGCGATGCGGTCGCCGCCGAGCAGGTGGTGCAGGCGACCTTCCGCGAAGTTCGCTACGAGGCGGCCCGGTTCGATCCCGCCCATTTTCCCGTCT
>DASQAM010000025.1:0-3140 GCA_035635735.1 Gemmatimonadales bacterium
GAGTACCTGCCGGCGGTGAGCCTCTTCGGGCAGCAAGAGCTGGTTCAGAACCACCTCAATTCTACGACCGATCCGAACTGGATCGTCGGGGTTGCGGTGCGGTGGGACCTGTTCGACGGGTTCGGCCGGGAGCACCGGCTCAGCGCGGCGCGACGTCTCGAAGAGGCGATCGGCCTCGAGCGCGCGAGCGCCCGGCGTGACGTCCGCACGCTGGTCGAGGCTCGCTACGACGACTACCGATCGGCGGTCGAGCAGCATGCGTCGCTCGAGACCTCGCTCTCGCTCGCGCAGGAGAGCCTGCGCGCGGAGAGTCGGGCGTTCGCGGCGGGCATCGGGACATCGCTCGCGGTCGTCGATGCGGAACTGGCGCTGTCGCGGATCGAGGTGGGTCGGCTCACCGCCATGTACGACATGGACGTGGCGCTCGCGCGGCTGCTGGAGGCCAGCGGCAAGAGCGATCGCATTCTGGACTATTTGGACCGGGTGAACGGAGGGACGACACGATGAAGGCTCACCGCCTGGGCTGGCTGTTGCTGGTCGCCGCGTGCGGCCGCGGCGACGTCATTCAAGGTGAGACGGATGCGGTCCACGTCTCCGTCGCGGCGAAGGTCTCCGGTCGGGTCGACTCGATGTACGTGCGCGAGGGCGACATGGTCCGGCACGGCCAGGTGGTGGCCACGCTCGACGGTCCGGAGATTCGGGCGCGCGCCGTGCAGGCGCAGGCGGCGCGCGACGCGGCCCAGGCGCAGTGGGACAAGGCGCGCAACGGCTCGCGGGAGGAAGACATCCGGGCGGTTCGGCATAACTACCTGCGAGCGGTCGCGGCTGCGACCATTGCCGAGACGACGTTCGTTCGGCTCGACCGGTTGCAGGTCGAGGGTGTGGTCGCGACTCAGAAGCGCGACGAGGCCGAGGCGAGCTTCCGGGCTGCCCGGGATGGCGCGGAAGCGGCCAGGGCGCAATACGAGGTCGCGCTGGCCGGCATGCGCAAGGAGGACCGCGCGGCGGTGACCGCTGAGCTGCGGCGCGCCGAGGGCGCCGTCCGCGAATTATCGAGCTACGTCGACGAAAACACCCTCCGGTCGCCGCTCGACGGTCAGGTCATGGTGAAAGTCGTCGAGCAGGGTGAGCTCGTGTCGCCGGGCTTGCCGCTCCTCACCATCGTGGATCTCTCCGACCAGTGGGTCACAATGAATCTTCGCGAGGACCGCCTGGCTGGGCTGCGAGTGGGCGCCAAGCTCAGCGCGACCATCCCGGCAGTGGGTGATGAGCGCCGGCAGTTCACCGTCTATTACATCTCGCCGCTCGGATCGTTCGCGACGTGGCGGGCAACGCGCGAAGCCGGCGGCTTCGATGTGCGCACCTTCGAGGTGCGCGCTCGTCCAACGCAACCGATCGACGGCCTCCGTCCCGGAATGACGGCCCTGATCGAGTGGCCCGGCCCGCGGCGGTGACCACCGATCGCCGCGCGATGAGGTCGCTCGCAAGCGTCGTGCGTCGGGAAACGGGTCGGCTGACGCGACTCCCGGCGCTGTGGGCGCTGCTCCTGCCGATCCCCGTCGCCGCGACACTGCTCCTCATCGGCGTGCTGAACTCCGAGGTCGCTCGGGACCTGCCGGTCGCCGTTCTCGATCTCGATCGCACCCCGGCCGCACAGACCGCCACGCGCTGGCTCGAGGCGACGCGGAGCGCCCGCATCACGGCCCACATCGATGATCTTGGGGCGGCTCGCGTTCTGCTCCTCGAGGGCGCCGTCTACGCGGTGCTGGTCGTCCCCCGGCACTTCGAGCGTGACCTGCTGCGCGGACGCTCGCCGCACGTCACACTGCTCTACAACGAGCAGTCCATGACCGCTGGGAATCTCATCGTGGGGGACGTCATACGAGCGGCGAGCGCGGGCGCAACGGCGCTGGCTGTCCGCCGACAGGAGGCAGCCGGTCGGACCGCAGCTGCCGCGGCCGCCGAGGTGGCGCCGATAGTCGTCGATACACACGTACTCTTCAATCCGGGGGTGAACTATGCCCGCGCGCTCGGCCTGCTTCTCATCGGCGCTGTCCTGCAGATCGCCATCGGAGTGACGACCGTCTACGCCATCGGTCGGGAGCTTGCGGACGCAACGGTCAAGGAGTGGGTCGCCGCCGCTGGGGGATCGCCGTTAATCGCCTGGGTCGGCAAGCTGGTCCCGTACGCCGTGTACGACTGCCTCCTCGTACTCACGCTCGTGGGGGCCTACGCCGCCTGGTTCCGGATGCCGGTGCGCGGCGAGGCATGGCTGCTGGGGGCGGGCTGCGTGGCATTCGTGCTTGCCTGTCAGGCGCTCGCGGTCCTGCTCATCGTCCTCACCGCCAACCTGGGGTCGGCGCTGGGTGCGGCTTCGGTTCTCTTCGGGCCGGCGGCGGCGTTCAGCGGTGTGAGCTTTCCGCTGAGCGGCATGCCCGCGCTCGCGCGCGGGTGGGCCGGGGCGTTGCCGCTGACCCACGTGATGGCGCTGATGCGCGCGGAGATCGTCGTCGGCGCGCCGCGGGGTGTCGCTGCCGCTCAGCTGTTGGCACTCAGCGTCATCGCCGTAATCGCCCTGCTTCTCGCCAGCCGGCGGATGGGCCGGGTGCTGCGTGAGCCCGCGCTCTGGGGACGGACATGACAGCGCTGCTGCGCTGCTTTCGCGCGACCTTGCGCCAGATCGCCCGCGAACGCGAGGCGTTCACGGTGCTCGTCGGGGCGACGGTCATCTACGGCTTGTTCTATCCCACGCCGTACCTCCGCCAGGTGTTGCGCAAGGTGCCGGTCGTCGTGGTCGACCGAGACCAGACACGCCTGAGCCGGCAGATCGCGCGGTGGCTGGACGCAAGCGAGGGCGTAGCGATCCGCGGACGGACCAACGATCTCGACGCGGCACAGGATGCGGTACGCGCGGGCGGCGCCGGCGGTGTTGTGCTGATCCCCAAGGATTTCCAGAAGAAGGTCCTGCGGGGTGAGCCTGCCTACGTGGGGGCCTACGCCGACGCGAGCTATCTGCTCGTCTACCGGACGGTGACCGGGGCGGTCAACGGCGTCGTCGGTACGTTGTCGGCCGGCGTGACTGTGCGGCATCTGCAGGCTGGCGGGGCGAGCTACGCCGAGGCGGTGACGCGGCGGCAGCC
>DASQAM010000026.1:0-8923 GCA_035635735.1 Gemmatimonadales bacterium
ACCCTTCGTGGGATCGAGCTTCACCGCGAGCCGGCCTTCGGTGAAATCGAGCTGCACGACGTGGGCGCCCTGCGCGAGGCAACGACGGATGTCCGTCTCCGCCTCGCGCACCAGATCCTGGAGAAACGCTTCGCGCGGATATCCCTTGATGCCGTCCTCCGGATAGAGCAGGCTCAGCGCCGAGGCTGCAATCACCGCCTGCTTGACGGGCACGTGGGCGTGCGCTCGCGCGCCCGTGAGATATGCATCGGCGTACGTCTGATAGCGGAACGGTCCGGCGGTCAGCCGGGGGAGCTGGCGCGTGTGTCCATCGGCGAACGGGATGGTGACGCCGCCGGGCGCGAGGTTGGTGAGCCCGTGGATCGGGTAGGTGGCGAAGCTTGGCTTCGCTTGCTCCCCGTCGGTGATGACGGGGGACTCAGTTGCCTCGAACCGCCGAATGGTGTCGCGGATCGCCGTGTCCTGGAGTCGAGCGAACTGATCGCGCGAGAGGCGACCGGTGGCGCGCTGCTGCATGCCCGCGACGAGCTCCGGTGGTCTGGGGATGCTGCCAATTGGCTCGGTGGGGATCGGCATGGTGCAAGGCTAGCCGCCGCGGGGGCGATGTCAATGACGCTCAGCCCCAGTCCTTGGAGTCGGGCGCGAGACGACGAAACATCTTCAAGAAGGCGTATGGTGAGTCGAGATGCGAGATGCGAGATGCGGGATGGGTGGTGATGGGACGCATCTCGCTTCCTGCATCCTGCATCCCGTGTAGTCTGAGCCCCCGCGCCTCTTCTGCGAGCACATTCACCGTGCCGTCGTCCTTGGCGAGCTTGCCGCGCACCCACAGCAACGGCTCGCCGCGAACCGCCGTCCGATACCGCTCGTACACGTCGGGCCGCACGATCACGTTCACCATTCCCGCTTCATCCTCGAGCAGCACAAAGATGAATCCCTTCGCGGTTTCGGGTCGCTGGCGCGCGACCACTAGCCCGGCGACCTCGACCCAGGCTCCGTGCTCGAGCCGGGGGAGCGCGTCGCTCTGCACGACACCCGGTGGCAGCGCCCCGCGCAGCAGCGAGAGCGGATGGCCGCTCGCGGCGAACCCCAGGACGTCATACTCGGCGAGCAGCCGCTCGGCCGCCTCGAGGCCGCCGAATCGTAGTCCCTCGTGCGGGTGATTGAGCGCCAACTCGAGCTGACGCCGGCCGCGCGCGTCCACGCCGTGCTCCGCTTCCGGAGGAAGCCACAGCCCCACCTGCCACAGGAGCTCACGCCGGGTGAGCCCGAAGCCGTCGCATCCCCCCACCCACACGAGATGCTCTATCGCGGTGCGCTTGAGCTTGGGCGGCGCCCGGCGCACGAAGTCGCCGATGCTCACGTACGGCCCGCGCCGCTCCCGCTCGATTACGACCGCTGTCGCCGTCTCCTCGCTCCAGTCGCGCACGAACCCGAGCCCTACTCGTACAGCTCCCGCATCCCGCATCTCGCATCCCGCATCCCGTTCGATCGTGCACCACACGTCGCTCGCGTTCACGTCGGGGAGCCGGATCTCGACCCCGTTCCGCTCGGCGTCGCGTCCCAGGACGTCGAGCGAGTAGAACCCCATCGGCTGGTTGTTGAAGAGGGCGCAATAATACTCGGCGGGGTGATAGTGTCTGAGCCACGCCGACTGGTAGGCGAGCAGGCCGAACGCGGCGGCGTGCGACTTGGGGAAACCGAACTCGGAGAACGCGATCACTTGCGTGAACACGCGCTCTGCGGTCTGCTCGGGGACACCGCGCGCCGCCGCGCCGTCCCTGAACTCCTCCCAGAACCCCGCCATCAGCTCGCGGCTGCGCCGCCGGCTCATGGCCCGCCGCAGCGCCTCCGCTTGGCCGGCGGTGAATCCCGCGAGTGCCTGGCACACCTGCAGGACCTGGTCCTGATAGAGGATCACGCCCAGCGTCTCGGCGAGCGCCTCCTTGAGCAGCGGATGCTCGAGCGGCGGCTCGTAGGGGCGGCCCGCGGCCCGGGCGCGGCGCTGATCTTCACGGCGCCGCACGTACGGGTTCACCGCGCCGCCCACGATCGGGCCGGGCCGCACGATCGCGACCTCGACCGCCAGGTCTTCGAGATTCGTGGGCCGGGTGCGCCGGATCATCTGGATCTGTGCCCGGCTCTCGATCTGGAACAGCCCCACCGTGTCGCCGCGGCAGATGCGGTCGTACACCGCGGGGTCCTCGAAGTCGATGCGCGAGAGGTCGGGTGGCGTTCCCTCCCGCACGGCGATCCGCTCGACGCACTCTTCCACGAGCGACAGCATGCCGAGCGCCAGAAAGTCGATCTTGATGAAGCGCGCGTCGTCGCAGGAATCCTTGTCCCACTGGCACACCACTCGGTCTTCCATGGCGGCGCGCTCGAGCGGTACGATCTCCACGAGCGGCCTGCTCGAGATGACCATCCCGCCCACGTGCTGAGAAATGTGCCGTGGCAGCCCCGCGATCTCCTCGGCGAGCTCACACAGCTCTTTCCAGAGCGGCGCGCTCCTGCGGCCTGCGAATCCGGGGAGCTGGTCCAATTCGTCAGCCAATCCGCCAGACCGTCGGTCCGCCAGTTTCGCGACTTGCTCGATCTCGCCCGGCGGGAGATCCAGCGCCTTGCCGATCTCGCGCACCGTCGAGCGCAGGCGGTAGGTGGGAAACGAGCAGACGAGCCCGACGTGCTCGTGGCCGTACCGCGTGTACACCCGCCGGATCAGCTCTTCGCGGATCTCGCGCGGGAAATCCAGGTCGATGTCCGGCACCGAGGCGAGCGTCTCGTTCAGGAACCGCCCGATGAAGAGCCGGGTGGCGACCGGATCGATGTGCGACAGGCCGAGCAGGTAGCACACGACGGAGGAGACGGACGAGCCGCGGCCGCGACCGGGCAGCAGGCCGCCCTGCGCCCGCCGCGAGCCGCGCCGCACGTCGTCGGCGACTTGGCGGGCGAGGTCGAACAGATCGTGATAGACGAGGAAGAACCCGCTCAGCCCGTGGCGCTCGATGAGCCGCAGCTCCTCGGCGAGCCGCCGCTCCGCCTCGCCGCGATGCAGGGAGTCGACCGGGTAGCGCTCTTCGAGCCGAGCGCGGCACAGCTCGGCGAGCGCCCGGGGGGCGGGCGCGCGCTCGGCGCCGTGGAAGTCGGGAAACCGATACCCCAGATCCCGCGTGAGATCGAACCCACGGCACCGCTCCGCGAGGACCAGAGTGCTAGCGACAGCATCTGGACAGTCAGGAAACAGCGCTTCGACCTCTTCCGGCGGGCGCAGGAAGAACTCGCTGTTCGCATGACGCACATCGTGCGAGCCGTCGAGCGTCGTGCGGTGCCGGATCGCCACCAGCACGTCGTGCAGCCGATGCCGCTCGCGCCTGTGGTAGTGCACGTTGCCCGACGCTACGACGCCAAGTCGTGCGGAATCGGCGACGTCTTTCAGCGCTCGAGTGAGGGCGAGGTCTCCCCGGACGTGGTTCCGCTGCAGCTCGACGACAAAGTTCTCCTTCCCGAACACCGCACGGCACCGCTCGGCGAAGCGGCGGGCAGCGGCCAGCCCGTCGCGCCGCAGCACGCCGGGTAAGAGGCCGTTGCGGCATCCCGACAGCACGATGAGCCCGGCGTGCCGGGCTTCGAGCGAGGCGAACTCGAGCCGTGGATCGCGTCGATCTTCACGGCCGAGATGAGCCTCGGTAATCAACCGGCAGAGGTTCGCGTACCCTTCAGGCGTCTCCGCGAGCAGCGTCACGTGGGAACCGTCGAGCAGGGTCAGCTCCGCGCCGGTGATCGCCTGAAGACCGAGCTGTTTCGCTTCGTGCGCGAATGCTATCGAGCCGTACAGCCCATGGTGGTCGGTGAGCGCGAGGGCGGGGTAGCCGAGCTGCGACGCGGTGAGCGCGAGCTGCTCGGGGAGAGAAGCGCCGTCTAAGAACGAGAAGGCGGAGTGGCAGTGGAGCTCGATATACATAGAATGCGGAATGCGGAGTGCGGAATGCGGAATAGAAAGGAAGGCTTCGATACCGTGTTCCGACCACCGCAATTCCTAAGGTTTTTGCACGAACCACTCCCGAGTCACGAGATCCATGAACAGCACCAGCCGTGCCCCGCCGTGGAGAAGTACTTCGTAGTACGTCCGTGTAATGGGTTCTCTCCACCATTCATCATCGATCCGCCATGTTTCCCGAACGGCTTCGATCGTCATCGACTCTTGCACATCACCATTCCGCACTCCGCATTCCGCACTCCGCATTTCGATCTTGGCCGGCGATCCGCTGGCGTCGAGCTCCACCACCGCAGGCTGAGGAACGTTTACGGCCCGAAGTCTGTCAGTTCCATTCCGCATTCCGCACTCCGCATTCCGCACTAGGGTTCATAGTCGATCAACGCGTAGCGCCGCTCGGGGAGGCGAGACCATGGTTGCACCTCGATGACGTGATACAACATCGGCCGTCTGATCCTGAGCGCGATCTCCCGGGCGGCGCTCTGGAGCGCACGCCGTCGCCCGGCGCGAGCCGCGGCGCCCGCATCGCGCGCGAACAACTGCAGCTCCGCGGTGCCCGGGGCGAAGGCGGTGAACTCGACGACGAGTCGCTCCACGGCTCCAGCGGGCGGCGACCGCTCGAGCTGCGTCTTGAGCGGCGCCGCGATGTGCTCCCGCGTCGCGGACGGGTCCTTCAGGGTCGCTGCAACGAGCCAGGAGGCCCCATGCTCGAGCTCGGCGTGCACGCGCACCACTTGCACGCGCCAGCCACTGCGGCGCGGATCCCCGAGCGCGCGGTCGACGAGCTTGTCCAGTGCGTGGGCGAGCAGGTCCCGCTCGCCGACCGGGGTGAAAAACGTGAGGGCGGCCACGATCGGCTCGGGCACCACCCGTCCCACCACCGGCTCCGTCACGAGCCCCGCCGCGAGCCGCCACAGACGCCGGCCGGCGCTGCCAAACTGCGACACGACGGCTTCCTCCGGCAGCGCGACCAGCGCGCCCAGCGTCTTGATGCCGAGCTGCAGCAGCCGGCGATGAGTGTCGGGGTCGAGCGGGAGCACAGCGAGCGGCTGGGAAGCGAGGAACTTCGCCTCCCCTCCCACCGGCACTATGACCGCTTCTCCCGGCTTGGCGCGCGTCGCGGCCACCCAGGAGACGAACTTTCCGATGCCCCACCCTACCCGGAGTGCGGAATGTGGAATGCGGAGTGCGGAATGTAAGTGGGAGTCTGGTGAAGCGAACGACCCTTCACTGAAAATCCGCATTCCGCATTCCACATTCCGCATTTGTATGGCTTCGACAATCTTCTCTGGCTCCCCGTACAACCCTTCCAATCCATCGGTTCCTACGTATGCCCGCCCCAGCTCCACGGGCTCGACCACGGGGCTCACGGTGACGAGCGCCGCGACGAGCCGCGCGAACTGCTCGTCGTAGTGCACCGGGTCGGGCTCGCACAACTTGAGCGCGGGACAGAGTCCGATCGCCTGGCTCACGGTCATCCCTGGCTTCACACCCGCTCGCCGGGCGAGCGGCGCGACCTGCCACACCCGGGGGGTGCGGGCGGTGTCCGGCGCGACGAGTGCCACGGGGAGCGACGCGATCTCGGGCCGCCGCGCCAGCTCAGAGCGCAGCGCGAACAGCGGAATCCAGCAGCAGGCGGCCGAATCGCTTGCCAGATGAGGCGTCACGGTCATTGCCAGATGACATTAGGGACCCGAATATATCCCGAAGATAGAGGGAGTGGCAAGACTCGTGTTTCTTATGATAAGTTATTGAATTAACACTAGTTAAGTGGAGACATCTTGGGCGCCCGCAAGCAACCTGGTCTCTTCGACGACGTCGCGGCGTTGCCACCCCCTCCGGCCGAGCTGGTCGCGCTTGGGGCACGCATCCCGCCCAACGTCAGATTCGGCACGTCCACCTGGACCTACGACGGTTGGATGGGTGAGGTCTATCATCGGACCTATCGCAGCGCCCAGCCGGCCCGACGGCTCGAGGAGTACGTGCGCTATCCCCTGTTTCGCACGGTGGGGATCGACAGTGCGTTCTACGAGCCGCCATCGGAAGAAGTCCTCGCGGCGTACGCGCGGGCGCTGCCCCCTGGCTTTCCGTGCGTGAGCAAGGTGTGGGATCGGATCACGGCGAGGCGCTTCACCCAGGACCCGCGCTGGGGCAACCTCGCCGGACAGAAGAATCCCGACTTCCTGAATGCCGACCTCTTCAAGGACGCGGTGCTCGGGCCGTATACGCGGGCGTTCCGCGATCACGCCGGCGCGTTCGTATTCGAGTTCCAGGCGATGCGGGGAAAGGACCAGCCCGAGCCGGCTCGGTGGGCGGAGGAGCTCGACAGCTTCCTGACGCAGCTGCCAAGTGACTTTCGCTACGCGGTGGAGCTGCGAAACCCCGAGTTCTTGACCGACGCCCACGGCGCGGTGCTGGCGCGCCATGGGGTGGCCCACGTATTCAATTCCTGGAACGAGATGCCGCCGATCGGCGAACAGCTCGAGCTGCCGTGGACGTTTCCGGCCGGGTTCACCGTGGCACGCGGGCTGCTCCGCCCGGGGCGGGCCTATGCCGACGCGGTGAAGCTGTTCGAGCCCTACGACCGGATCCGCGATCCCCAACCGGAGGTGCGACTGGATCTGCTGCGCCTCATCGCCGAAGTGATGCGGCGCCATATGGAAGCGCTGGTCCTGGTGAACAACCGGCTCGAGGGCAACGCGCCGGGGACCGTCCGGGCGCTGGTGGAGATGATGGAAAAGGGGGGGTGAGGTGGGCGTGCTTGCGAGCTTTTCCGACTTGGGCTAGGCTATCCTCGTGTAACACCTTCAGTACCGCACAAAGTGCACGCCTCGCATGAGCGCTAGCCGGAGCGTTCCCGCGCTGCCAGTGCCCCTGTTGCGTGACGCGATCGGGCGGGAAACGGCGCGACTTTCATTGCGGCGCGGGGCCGCCGAGATCTCCATCAGCCCGAACGGCCTGCGGAACTTCCTGAACGGCTCGGTCCCCCGCAGCGCTACGCGTGCGAAGCTCGAGCGCTGGCTCGCCGGGCGACAGCGCGTCACCCGCCCGCCCAACGTCGGCCAGCTGGTGCGGCTGCTGAACGAATTGGCGGGGGACCTCTCCACCCAGCAGACCGCCGCGCTGGCGGGGGACATTGCGGGGCTGCTCGCCAGCGCGTACGAAGCGCGCCGGCTGTCCCCACCACGTTGGGTCCAGGAGTTACTCCGCCACTACCGGGTGCGCCGGGGCAAAGCGGCGAGCGAAGTAGCGTAACGAGCCCTCCCGCGGATCTTGCGGCCCTCGGGGCGGCGCAGTACATCTCCGTCGTGCAGTTTGTGCAGCTCATCTTTGCAGCGGTGATGACGTGGCGACCAAGCGCGGCAAGCGGGCCAAGTCTCCCAAGACGGCGGAAATCGTGCGCCTGGTCGAGGCGTTGACCACCGGGGTCGGTTCGCACGACGGCGTGGTGCTGGGCCGCGGGATCGCGGATCTGCTACGAGACGCCTACCGCGAGCGACAGGGATCGGTCCCGCGTTGGGTGCGGGAGTTGATCGTGTACTATGCTCGGGAGAAACGGGCGCGCTAAGGCGCCCCCCCCCGGCCTCCAGGCTCGAATGACTGCCGACTCCATCGTCCCGACGCTACCGGTCCCGCTATTGCGGGACGGGCTCGGGCGCGAGGCAGCCAGCCTGTCCCTGCGGCGCGTCGCGCGCGAGGTGGGCATGAGCCCGAACGGGCTGCGTCACTTTCTACAGGGAGCGAGCCCTCGCAGCGCCACCCGAGTCAAGTTGGAGCGCTGGCTCGCTGCCCGGGGCAAGGTCACGAGACCGCCGAACGTGGGTCAGTTCGTCCGCCTGCTGAACGAGCTCTCGGTGGATCTCTCCCCCGCGCAAACGCTCGAGCTGGGGCGTGCTCTCGCCGAGCTGCTGGTCCAGTCGTACGAGGTGCGCCGGCTGTCCCCACCCCGCTGGGTCCAGGACCTGTTGCGCCACTACCGGCCGCGCCGCGGTAAAGTGGCGAGCGAGGTCGCCTGAACGCTCACAATCCGAACCCCGCTGGGTCCAGGACCTGTTGCGCCACTACCGGCCGCGCCGCGGTAAAGTGGCGAGCGAGGTCGCCTGAACGCTCACAATCCGAGCTCTTGCTGCGCCGGTGCCAGCCGTCGCCCGTAGCGATCCGCCATCCCCTCGTTCACCGGGAACCCGAATCGCGTCTGCAGCCTCTTGATGCGGGCGGACAGCGCGCGTGCATAGTCGCGCGGCACCCCGCTTCGTCCGTCGTAGGCGCGCCGATAACGGGCGGCGAGGTGGGGGAACCGCTCGTCGAGCATCGGAAGGAAACGGTCCCGCACTGCGGCGTAGAGGCGCAGCGGACCGGCGTGGACGAACCTGGCGCCGGCCTCCCGGGCCGCCTGGAAGAGCGCTTCCAAGTGGGGTACGTCGTCCGTAATCCCCGGAAGGACCGGCGCGACGATCAAGCCGACACGGACGCCCGAGTCGGCTAGCCGTTTGAGCGCCCGCAGCCGCACCGCTGGCATCGGCGAGCGCGCCTCGACCTGTCTGATCAGCGCCACGTCCACGGTGGTGAGGGAGATGTGGACTTCGAGGTCGCTGTGCTCCTGAAGGTGCCGGAGCACGTCGGTGTCGCGAGCGATGAGCGGGCTCTTCGTGATGATCCCGATGTTCAACCCCTCGCAGCGCGCCAGCCGCTCGAGAATCCCGCGCGTGAGCCGGAAGCGCCGCTCGGCTGGTTGGTACGGGTCGGTGGCGGTGCCGATGACGATTGGGGCGGGCGGACAGTCTGCCGGACCGAAGGACCGAAAGTAGCGACGCAAGTCGCGTTCGAGTGCGACCAACAACCGCTCCTTCACGAACACCCGCTTCTCGAACGCCTCCCACCCGTGTGGACCGCGGAACTCGTGAAACTCGGCGTCCGACAGCCTGCCCG
>DASQAM010000027.1:0-3005 GCA_035635735.1 Gemmatimonadales bacterium
CCGAGTACGCGAGGTAGCGGCGCAGCAGATCCTCGAACAGGAACGTCCGGAAGTTGCCGATGTGTGCGTAGTTCCAGACCGTCGGGCCGCAGGTGTAGAGGGTGACGCGCGGAGGCGCGAGCGGCGCGAACGGCTCGACGCGACGGCTGAGAGTGTTGTAGAGCGCGAGGGTCATCGGTGCGGCTGAAACGTAGGAGCGGCCCCGAGGAGCGTCAACGCGCGCGCGGCGCACGCGGGTGCAGCGCCACGTCGAGCGTCCATGCGCCAGGCGGCCGCTCGCAGACGACCGGGCCGCGGCGGAACACGAGCACCCGCGCCTCGCACCAGGCGCCGCGCGCAACATCACCCGGCGCGAGCAACCCGCGGCGAACCAGGCGCGCCGCCACGTCCGTCACGACCAGCACCGGAGAGGACGCGGGGGTCGCCATCGAGCGAGCCTAGCCACGGTGCCGCAACGGGCGGCATCCGATCCCCGCCGCCGCCATCCTTATTTCGCCGCCATCGCCCCCTGGATGATCGCATCGACCAGCGGCGCCGAGCCGAACCGCACCGGATCCGTTGCGGGCAGCCCCGTTTCACCCGCCGCCCGCGCGACGGCGTCGCGTGCTTGCGCGTCGCTCATGTCGAACGTGTTGAGGCAGATCCCGATCACTTTCGTGGGGCGGACCGGTGCGGCGGCGTGCTCGTAGATTTCCACCAGCTCCGGGAGCGGAGGGATCTTCACCCAGGGCTCGCGCCCGTGGTAGTCGCCGATGTAGTCGCGCGTCGCCTGATGGCACAGAATCAGCGCGTCGGGGCAACAGCCGTGCAGCAACCCGAGCGTGACGCCGGAATACCCCGGGTGGATCAGGCTCCCCTGACCTTCGACCAGGATGATGTCGGCGTCCTTCGCCGCCTCGAGCACCAGCCACTCCGACGCACCGGCAATGAAGTCGGCCACCACCGCGTCCACCGCGATTCCCCACCCTTCGATGAAGATGCCCGTCTGCCCGGTGGCGACGAACCGCGTGCGGTGGCCGTGCCTGATCAGGGCGTTCCGCAGCTCGACCTGCGCGGTCATCTTCCCGACGTTGCAATCGGATCCCACGGTGTGCACCACGTAGGCGTCGACCTCGGCCGCCAGCCCATCGGCGACTGGCAGGTTGGCGGGTGGCTTCCGCGCGTCGAAGATGCGGACGCCGCGCTCGCGCGCCAGCGCACCCAGCTCGGGATCGTCGCCGATGAATGTGTGCAGGCCGCTCCAGATCTCGAGCCCGCGCTCGATCGCGGTGCGGAGCCAGCCGCGCCACTCCGCCGGCAGGCGGCCGCCCATCGGCGCGATGCCGATCAGCACCGCGGTGGCGCCCAGACCGAGGCCCTGCTCGAAATCGCCCACGACCGGGAGCGCGCCGCCGAACCCCAGCACCTGCTGCACGGTCTTCCCCGCCTGCGCCCGGTCGAACACCCCGACGACCCGCTCGGGCATGTAGCGGATGCAGCAGTTGGCCGTTTTGGACGTCATGGGCTCGAACTGCCCGTCGGCGATGATCAGGAAGCGATGATTGTCTGCAGCGGGCATCAGGCGGCCGTCGGGGTCCTGGGCGTGCGGAACTCAGACGTCGTGCGGAGCACGGCGGGCTCGAAGGGCTCGGCGTCGCCGTAGATCTCGCCCTGTACGATGTGTCGCACGACCACCATCGTCACGGCGAGCACGGGCACCGCAACCACGAGGCCGACGACGCCGATCAGGGCTCCCATGGTCAGCACGCTCGCGATCGTGAGGACCGGGGGCAGCGACACTTGACGCTGCATGATGCGCGGCACCACGACGTTCGCCTCCACCACGTGCACCAGGACCCCGAGCACGATCACGGCGAGCACCCGCAGCCAGTCGCCCGTGCCGACGACGAACAGCGCGGGCAAGAGCGTCGACACCATCGTCCCGAAGAACGGCACGACGGCGACGAGACCGGTGAAGATGCCGAAGGCGAGCCAGTAGGGCACGCCCAGGACCCATAGACCCAGCGCCGTCAGGACGGCGAGCACCATCATGGCGAGGAGCTGGCCCACCACCCAGGCTCGCAGGGTGGCTCCCAGGTCGTCGAGGATCCGGGCGGCGACGGGACGGTGTTTCGGCGAGACGAGGGCCAGGATCCCGTCACGATACAGGCGCGGCTGGCGCGCGAGATACAGGGCCATCACCACGACGCTCGCCCCCTCGATGAACAGCTTACCCCCGGCGGTGACGTACGGCAGAATCGATCCGCGGAGGAAGTTCGTTGCGTCGTCGATCAGTCCGGCGACCAGGCCGGACTGGGGATTGGCCAATTCAGTATTGCGCAGCACCGGGTATTCGCGCGCCCACGAGGCGATCACGTTCTGGATGTTGGTGAGCGTCTGCGGGAGCCCCGAGATGAGCGCCTGCGTCTGGTCGATGACGGGCGGCACCAGGAGCGCACCGATCCCCACCACGGCGGCGAGCGTCGCGAGCACCGCGGCCGTGAGTCCCAGCCAGCGCGCCAGGCGGAAGCGCCGCTCCAGCACATCGGTGATGGCGGAGAGGTAGACGGCGCACAGCACGGCGATGAAGACGAGGAGCAACACCTCGACCACCCGGATGACGAACCAGATGGCCAGGGCGGCAACGAAGAGCGCCACGAACGTGGCGCCCGACAACCGAGAGGCAGACGGCTCAGTGTTCAGCGATGGTGCTCGGGGGGCGCGTCGTCATCCTCGACCAGCTCCGCCTCCGCCGCTCCCTTACCCAGCTGCTTGGACTCCCCGCCGGACGCCGCCGGGAGGAGCCCCATCTTGCGCTTGAGCTCGATCAGCTGCTGATCGGCGTCCGCTTTCACTTCCAGGCTCTGGAACTGCTTGACGAGGGTATCGCCCGAGAGGTCCTCGTTCACCTCGGCTGCCGCGATCAGCTTGCGCTCCTCGTGCTCGATCTGCTCGGTCATGCGCTCGAACGTCTCGAACACGCTCTTGTCGCCGATCGAGGACATGGTTTCCTGGATGCGCTTGTG
>DASQAM010000028.1:0-11021 GCA_035635735.1 Gemmatimonadales bacterium
TCGCCATGCTGCAAATGTGGCCGCTGCGTCGCGGCCCCGCTAGTCAGCGCGGGGCAGGCGCGTATCTTAGGCGGGTCGTTATGGCGACGACCTTCATGTGCGGTAAGCTCGCGCTGCTATTCCCGTGACTCCCGTCGAATGGCTGCTTCAGCCGTGAGGCGGGCGTTCAGCCTGCGGGTGACGCTGCTCGTCGTCGCTCTCGCAGCCGGTGCGTATGCCGCCGCCCTTCCCGTCTACCTGTTCTTCCGCGTCAGTCGTCCTGCCTTGGCGCTCGGCGCCGCCACCGAGGCGATCACCACCGTCAGCGCCGCCTTCGCGCGACGCGACAGCGCGCTCAACCGGGCGGTCGCCATCGTGCGGGACCTCACGCACAGTCCGCGGCCCAGCCCTGATTCGCTGAGGCTGCTGCATGACCTCGCGGCAGTCGGGCGTACGCCGTTGCAGGTGTCCGCGGGCGCCGCCATCCCGCATGAGCTCGGTGCAGCGCTGGCGGGCATCGACGGAGCGCTTTCGCGCGTCGGCAGCGCGCTCGAGGAGGGCGTGGTGCAGCTCGAGCGTGGTCGGCGGACGGAAGCCACGGCGCGACTCGCGACGGTCGAACAGCTGCTGCGGGTCGCCCATGAGCGCGGTGCCGACGGCAGCCGGGTCGCTCGGGTATACCTCACGGAACGCCAGCGCGCGTTGCGGGACGCGGCCGGAGAGGTGCGAGGCGACACGGTGCTCTGGCTCGGGCTGGGCGCGCTGTTGGCGCCCCTCCTGGTTCTCGTGGTGCGCCGGCGCGTGTGGCGCCCGCTGCGCGAGATCGAAGTCGGTCTCACGCAGGTCGCCGACGGCGATCTCACCGTAAGCGTGCCGGTCCACGGCTCCGACGAGCTCGGCCGCCTGGCCGACCATTTCAATGCGATGACCCGCGTGCTGCGCGACCGGGCGGAGGAGCAGGGACGATTCGCCGCGGCCGGCGAGCTGCTCGCCGGCGTGGCGCACGAGGTGAACAATCCGCTCATGGCGATCGCGGCGCACGCCGAAAACCGGCTCGCCGATCCCGCCTTCGAGGGGGAGCAGCGCAGCGAGATGACCCAGATCCTGCGCCAGGCCCGCCGCGCCACCAAGCTGCTGCGCGGACTGCTGCGGTTCGTGCGTGCGAGCGAGCGCGAGGTCACGAACGTCAATCTCAACGATGTGGTGCGCGGGGCGCTCGATCTCGTCTCATATCGGTTCGGCGTCGACGAGGTCACGGTGGGCGGGCGGCTCGACGCCAGCCTGCCGCCGGTGCTGGGCGACGCGATTAAGCTCGAGCAGGTCGTGGTCAACCTCCTGTCCAACGCGATCGACGCGCTGCGCGGCGTGACACCCCCCCGCCAGCTCAGCGTGGACACGTGGGTCCAGGATGGGAACGTGTCGGTTGCGGTCGGGGACAACGGGAAAGGCGTCGCGCCGGAGATCGCGCAGCGGCTGTTCCGGCCCTTTGCCACCACCAAAGGCCGCCGCGGGACCGGGCTCGGACTCTATATCTCGCGGCAGATCGCCCGCGAAGCAGGCGGCGACCTCACCCTGACGTCGCCGCCTGGCTTCGGTGCCCGTTTTGTTCTGTCGCTCCCTGTCGCGACGCCCTCCGCTCCTTCCACCGACGCCGCCCCCGCCCCGGCCCCGCTTGCCCCGAACGTTCCGCCCGCCGGGAAATCGCTGGCGGGATTGCGCGTGCTGATTGTAGAGGACGAGGAGGCCGTACGGCGACCCATGGTGCGGTACCTGACGCGCCGCGGCGCCGAGGTCGACGAAGCCGCGGACGGTGTGGAGGGGCTGGCCCGGTTACGAGCCCAGCCGGCGAACGTGATTCTCGCCGATCTGCGGATGCCCCGCATGGGCGGCGTCGAGCTGTACGCCCAGCTCGAAGAGGAGCGACCCGAGCTGGCGCAGCGCGTGCTGTTCCTCTCTGGCGATGTGTCGCAGCTCGCCGAGCCGGGAAACACCCCGGTGCCGCGGGAGCGGGTGCTGGTCAAGCCCGTCGAGCTCGCCGAGCTCGAGCGGCGCATCCTCGCGTTCGTGCGGGGGGCCGGGGGGAGCAAGGAGGCGTGAGGTGGCCGGCCGGGCGGCCGGACACTATGATGGAGGCAGTATGCTGGTCGTGGTGGTCCTGCTCGTGACCGTGGCGATGCGCGTCGCGATCGTCACCGCGGTGGTCTACCTGCTGCTACCGCGGGGTCCCACCTGTCCGCATTGCGGCATCGAGATGGTGCCGCTGCGGAACCGCTTCCTCGACCGCCTGCTGCCCGCTCTACAACGCCGTTGGTGTCTCGAGTGCGGCTGGGACGGGGTGGTGCGGCGGGTACGCCGCGCGCCGAATCACTCCAGCGACGTGATCAGCCGAGCCGCGCGCTCGTAGAAGAAGTAATCCCACGCCCAGTTCAACAGCACGAACAGCTTGTTGCGGAAGCCAATGAGCTGGATGATGTGCACGACCAGCCACACCACCCACGCCGGAAATCCGGTGAACGCAAACCCGCGAATGTAGGCGACGGCGGCGTTCCGCCCGATCGTGGCGAGCGAGCCGGGGTCGCGGTAGCGGAACGCTACGGGCGGCTGGCCGGCAATCCGGCGCCGGATGTTCCGCGCGGCCGTCTCGGCCATCTGCAGCGCGACCGGTGCCATCATGGGAAGCGGGGCTCCGGCCACTTCGAGGTAGGCCGCATCGCCGATCACGTAGATGTCCGGATGACCCGGCACGTCGAGGGTCGGCGCCACGGGGATCCGGCCCTGCTGCGCCGTGGGCAATCCCAGCCGGCCGGTGAGGGATACAGCCTTCACGCCTGCCGCCCAGACCAGCGTGCGCGCCGGGATCACCTCCCCGCTTTTCAAGAGCACCCGAGCGCCGTCGTAGTCCGCGACCGTGGCCCCGAATCGCACCTCCACGTGTTTGCGCCACAGGGTCTCGGCCGCGGCCTCCCGCAGCCGGGACGGCATGGCGGCGAGCAGCCGGTCGGTGGCCTCGAGCAGCAGCACGCGCACGTTCTTCACGTTCAAGCGCGGGTAATCCTTGACCAGGACGAGCCGGATGAGCTCCGAGAGCGCTCCGGCCATCTCGACGCCGGTCGGGCCGCCACCCACCACGATGAACGTCAGCTCGGCCCGGCGCCGCTCGGGATCGGCTTCGAGCATGGCGCGCTCGAACGCGTGCAACACCTGATTGCGGATGCGGATCGCTTCCGGGATGTCCTTGAGACCGAACCCGTGACGCGGCACGCTCTCGAGGCCGAAGTAGTTCGTCTGACCGCCCACCGCGAGAACGAGGTAGTCGTAGGCGATCGGGCCGTCCGTGGTCACGATACGCTTCCCTGCTGCATCGAGGCCCGTCACCTCCGTCATCCGGAACTCGGCGTTGGACTGGCGCCGCAGGATGGCGCGCACCGGTCGGGCGATCTCCTCAGGCTCGAGCCCGGCGGTCGCGACCTGGTAGAGTAGCGGCTGGAACAGGTGGTAGTTGTGGCGATCCAGCAGCACGACGTCCACGGGCGCCTTGCGCAGCGCCCGGGCGGCGCGCAGACCGCCGAATCCGGCGCCCACGATGACGACGGTGGGTCGACCGGTGACCGGGCGCGTCGCGACCGGAGCCTGGTCACGGAGCACCGCGCGGGGCTCGGTGGAGGTGGCCGGCTGGCTCAAAGCGACTCCGACAGGATTTCGATCGGCGTGGTCCGATCGCCTGCGATAGTCTCGCGGATCGAGTTGTCGGCGTTGAGCAGGACGATGGTCGGGTGGTGGCGGGCCGCCTCGTCGGGCGTCATCTGAGCGTAGCTGATGACGATGATCGGATCGCCTACCTGCACGAGTCGCGCGGCCGCGCCGTTCACGCACACGGTACGCGATCCCGCGGCCCCCTCGATGGCATACGTTTCGAACCGCGCCCCGTTCGCGATGTCGACCACCTGGACCTGCTCGAACGGCAGGATGCCCGCTGCCGCGAGCAGCTCGGTGTCGATGGTAATGCTGCCTTCATAGTGCAGCTCCGCCTGCGTCACCGTGGCGCGGTGGAGCTTGGATTTGCAGAGCGTCAAAAGCATGTGGCCCCCTCCCCCCGAAAGATAGCATCGGCAGGCCATCGCCTTGCCCGAGCCGCGGGAGAACAGGTATCATCCCACCGTTCCATGACCAACCTGCCTTCACCCTCGGCCCGCCCCGGCGTTACCCGATCGCTCGTCGGTCAAAAAGCCGTCATGGCCGTCACCGGCGTGATCCTGTTTCTGTTCGTGGTAGGTCACCTGCTCGGTAACCTGAAGATTTTCGAGGGGCCCCAGGCCTTCAACGCCTATGCCGAGGGACTGCGCACCGTGGGCGCCCCGTTCTTCGGCCGGGGCTGGCTGTTGTGGATCGTCCGCATCGTTGTGATCGTCGCGGTGCTGGCCCACATCTGGGCCGCCATCGAGACGACGCGCGCCAGCTGGCGCGCGCGCCCGGTGGGCTATCGGCGCCTCGAGGCCGTCGAGACGACCTACGCGGCTCGCACCATGCGCTGGGGCGGCGTGCTCATCTCCCTGTACGTGATCTATCACCTGCTCGACCTCACGTTCGGCCGGGTGAACCCGAGCTTCGTTCCGGGCGACGTCTACCACAACGTGGTGGCGAGCCTGCGGGTGTGGGTGGTGGCGGCGGCATACATCGCGGCGATGGTCGTGCTCGGTCTGCACCTGTACCACGGCACCTGGAGCGCGCTGCAGACGCTGGGCCTCAACCGGCCGCCCACAGACCGCTGGCGTCGCGGCGCGGCGGCCGCCATCGCGGTCCTGATTGCGGGCGCGTACATCTCCATTCCGGTGGCCGTGCTCGCCGGCATGCTGCGCTGACCATGGAGCTGCGCTCCCGCATCCCCGAGGGTCCGCTCGACGCGAAGTGGGAGCGGCACCGCTCGGAGATCAAGCTCGTCAACCCGGCGAACAAGCTGAAGCATCACATCATCGTGGTCGGCTCGGGGCTGGCGGGCGCCGCCGCGGCCGCGTCGCTCGCCGAGCTCGGCTACCGGGTGTCCTGCTTCTGCTTCCAGGACTCTGCGCGGCGGGCGCACTCGATCGCGGCGCAGGGCGGGATCAACGCCGCCAAGAACTATCAGAACGACGGCGACTCGGTCTTCCGGCTGTTCTACGACACCATCAAGGGCGGCGACTTCCGCTCCCGCGAGGCCAATGTGTACCGCCTCGCGGAGGTCAGCGCCAGCATCATCGACCAGTGCACGGCGCAGGGCGTTCCGTTCGCGCGCGAGTACGGCGGCCTGCTCGCGAACCGGTCGTTCGGCGGTGTCCAGGTGTCGCGCACGTTCTACGCGCGCGGCCAGACCGGCCAGCAGCTGCTGCTGGGCGCCTATCAGGCGCTGTCGCGGCAGATCGGGACCGGCACGGTGAACATGCATCCCCGCGCCGAGATGCTCGACCTGGTGGTGATCGATGGCCGGGCCCGCGGTATCATCGTGCGCGACCTGGTCACCGGGGCGGTGAGCGCGCACGCGAGCGATGCGGTGGTGCTGGCGACGGGCGGCTACTCGAACGTGTACTACCTGTCGACCAACGCGAAGGGCTGCAACGTCACCGCCATCTGGCGCGCCTACAAGCGTGGTGCCACGTTCGCGAACCCCTGCTTCACCCAGATCCACCCGACCTGCATTCCGCAGACCGGACCGCACCAGTCCAAGCTGACGTTGATGAGCGAGTCGCTCCGCAACGATGGGCGCATCTGGGTTCCAAAGCAAAAGGGCGATACTCGACCGCCGCACCAGATTCCGGAGGAAGAGCGGGACTACTATCTCGAGCGGCTGTACCCGAGCTACGGGAACCTCGCGCCGCGGGATATCGCGTCCCGGCGTGCCAAGGAAGTGTGCGACGAAGGGCGTGGCGTGGGCCCGGGAGGGCACGGCGTCTATCTCGACTTCCGCGACGCCATCGCCCGGCTCGGTCGTCAGGTGATCGCCGAGCGGTACGGCAACCTGTTCGAGATGTACCAGCGCATCTCGGGGGAGGACCCGTTCCAGGTACCGATGCGGATCTACCCTGCCCCGCACTACACCATGGGTGGCCTGTGGGTGGACTACAACCTGATGACGACCGTCGACGGCCTGTACGCCATCGGCGAGGCGAACTTCTCCGACCACGGGGCCAACCGGCTGGGAGCGAGCGCGCTGATGCAGGGGCTCGCCGACGGCTACTTCATCCTGCCGTACACGATCGGCGACTACCTCGCCCAGGCGAAGCCCACGAAGGTCGACGTCCAGCATCCGGCGTTCCGCCAGGTTCAGGGTGAGGTGGACGAGCGGGTCCGTCGCCTCCTTGGGGCGAGCGGTCGGAAGACGGTCGACGCTTTCCACCGCGAGCTCGGTCGCGTGATGTGGGACAAGTGCGGGATGTCTCGGAACGCCGCGGGACTGAAGGAGGCGATCGGACGGATCGGCGTGCTGCGCGACGAGTTCTGGAAGCACGTCTACGTGGGCGGCAAGGGCGAAGAGCTCAACCAGTCGCTCGAGCACGCCGGCCGCGTGGCCGACTTCCTCGAGTTCGCCGAGTTGATGTGTCATGACGCCCTGCAGCGCGAGGAGTCGTGCGGCTGCCACTTCCGCGAAGAGTACCAGACGCCGGAAGGCGAGGCGAAGCGCGACGATGAGCGCTTTGGCTACGTGGCGGCCTGGGAGTTTGCAGGTGCGGGCAAGGACCCGGTGTTGCACAAGGAGCCCCTCGCCTTCGAGACGGTCCACCTCGCCCAACGGAGCTACAAGTAATGCACCTCACGCTCCACATCTGGCGGCAGCGCGGGTCGGGACTCCCGGGTGGTTTCGTGCGGTATGCGATGACGGACGTGAGTCCCGACATGTCGTTCCTCGAGATGCTCGACGTGCTCAACCAGCAGCTGCTGGCGCGCAAGGAGGAGCCGATCGCGTTCGACCACGACTGCCGGGAGGGGATCTGCGGGATGTGCGGCATGGTGATCAACGGCCGCCCGCACGGGCCGCAGCGGGCCACCACGACGTGTCAGCTGCACATGCGGTCGTTCCCGGACGGCGCCGAGCTGTGGATCGAGCCGTGGCGGGCCGGCGCATTCCCGGTGATCAAGGACCTGGTAGTGGACCGTGGCGCCTTCGATCGGATCATCCAGGCGGGCGGGTTCATCACCGCGCGCACCGGGAGCGCTCCGGAGGCGAACACGCTGCTCGTGCCGAAGCGCGACGCCGACCTGGCGATGGATGCGGCGGCCTGCATCGGCTGCGGCGCCTGCGTGGCGGCATGCCCCAATGCCTCGGCCATGCTGTTCGTCGCCGCTAAGGTGTCGCACCTGGGGCTCCTCCCCCAGGGGCAGCCTGAGCGCGACACTCGAGTTGTCGGCATGGTGGCGCAGATGGACGCGGAGGGCTTCGGGGCGTGCACCAACCACGGCGAATGCATGGCCGCGTGCCCCAAGGAGATTTCGATAGACTTCATTGCGCAGCTGAATCGGGACTACTGGAGGGCTAAACTGGCGCCCAACCCCCCCGTGAAGGCGTTTACGGGCGCGGCTTAGAGCTTCACCGCCGCCATCGTCTCCTTCACCGCCTCGGCAGATTTCTTGAGCGCCGCCTGCTCGTCCGGCGACAGCTTCACTTCCAGGATCTTCTCCAGCCCGTTGCGGCCCAGCTTGCAAGGCACCCCGCAATACATGCCGGACAGACCGTACTCTCCCTGCAGCCAGGCGGCGCACGGGAGCACGCGCTTCTTGTCGTGCACGATGGCTTCGACCATCTGGACCACGGCCGCCGAAGGCGCGTAGTAAGCCGAGCCGGTCTTCAGGAAGGCGACGATCTCAGCGCCGCCGCTGCGGGTCCGCTCCACGATCTTGTCGAGCGTGGGCTTGCTCAAGAAATGGGTGACCGGGATCCCGGCGACGGTCGTGTAGGAGATCAGGGGTACCATCGTGTCGCCGTGCCCGCCGAGCACCATCGCCTGGATGTCCTCGACCGAGGCGTCGAGTGCCTCCGCGAGGAACGCGCGGAACCGCGCCGTGTCGAGCACACCTGCCATCCCGATGACCCGCTCGCGAGGGAAGCCGGTCACCTGTTTCGCGACCCAGCACATCACGTCGAGCGGGTTCGAGACGACCAGGACGATGGCGTTGGGGCAATGCTGCTTGATCTGGAGCGAGACCTGTTTGACGATGTCGGCGTTGGTGCGGACCAGATCGTCGCGACTCATGCCGGGCTTGCGGGCGATACCGGCGGTGACGACCACCAGCTCGCTCCCCGCCGCAGGCTGGTAGTCGTTCGCGCCCACCACGCGGGTGTCGAACCCTTCGATCGGCGCGGACTGCCACTGGTCGAGCGCCTTGCCCTGAGGCACGCCCTCGATCACGTCGACGAGGACGACGGTGCGCGCGAGCTCCTTCTCGGCGAGGCGTTGGGCGGCGGTGGCGCCCACGTTACCGGCGCCGACGACGGTGATCTTGTTGAGCACCCTCAGCCTCCGCGGGTGTGCATCTCGCGGTGGGGATCGGCGCGGAGTGAATCGATCCGATAGAGCGCCCCCCGGTCTGCCACACCGAGCCGCTCCTCCGCCCCGCGGTCTGTACGGCCCTGCCACGTTTCCCGGATGAGGGACGCCAGCTCTTCGTCCGGCGCGCCGCGGCGCAGCGGCTCGCGCAGGTCGATCCCCGCCCCGGCGTACAGGCACAGAAACCACGTCCCGTCAGCGGTGATCCGGCTGCGGTCGCAGGTCCGGCAGAACGGCGCGGTGACCGAGGCGATGATCCCGAACGTGGTCCCGTCCGCCAGCCGGAAGCGCTCGGCTGGAGCGCGGCCGTCGTCCCCAGTCGGGCGGACCGGCTCGATCGCTCCGTAGCGCTGGGCGATCACTTCCAGCATTTCCCGCTGGGACACGACCTGGTCCCGGGACCACCGCGTCGCGCCGCCCACGTCCATGTACTCGATGAACCGTACTTCGGCGTCGTGGGCGCGGGCGAACTCGATCAGATCGGTCAGCTCGTCGTCGTTGAATCCGCGGATCACAACCGCGTTGAGCTTGAGCTTCGTGAAGCCCGCCCGCCGCGCCGCCGCGATGCCCTCGAGCACGTCGGCGTGCCGCGCGCTCTTGGCGAATGCGAGCATGCGCTCGGGGCGCAGCGTGTCGAGGCTCACCGTCACCCGTTGCAGGCCCGCGGTCCGCAAGTCGGCCGCGTGCTTCCCGAGCAGCAAGCCGTTGGTAGTGATGGCGAGGTCACGGATCCGCGGATTACGAGCGATCATCGCGACGAGCGTCGCGAGATCGTGGCGGAGCAGCGGCTCGCCGCCCGTGAGCCGTACCTTGTGCGCGCCGAGCTCTGAGAACACGCCGATGAGCCGCTCGATCTCCTCGAAGGTGAGGATCGAGGTCCGCGGCAGCCACGCGTATTCGTCCTCCGGCATGCAGTAACGGCAGCGCAGGTTGCAGCGGTCCGTCACGGAGAGCCGCAGGCTCGCGAGCGGGCGTCGCAGCGTGTCGTGGATGACGTCAGACATGCGACGGTCTTGCCGTTGGACGGCCCGACGGATCGACCCAGACTTCACTGCCGTCCACGCGCAGCTCCTTCTTCCAGACCGGTACGCGACGCTTCACTTCCTCGATCACGTAGCGGCAGGCCTCGAACGCCTGGGCCCGATGCGGCGCCGCTGCGGCGATCGCGATACTCGCCTCTCCGACAGGGATCGTGCCGAGCCGGTGCCGGACGGCGATGCGGGCGTCCGGCCAGCGGGCGCGCGCATCGGTCAGGAGTCGGACGAACTCGGCTTCCACCATCTCTTCGTACGCCGAGTACTCGATCGCCGTCACCCCCTGCTCATCGGGCCCGTTACGCACGGTTCCGAGGAACATACACGTCCCGCCGCGCTCAGGGGCCGAGACCTCGGCGACCAGGTGATCCAGGGAGATGGGGGAGCGCGTCAGGTAGCTCATGTCGTGCAATTCCGCATTCCGCATTCCACACTCCGCATTCGGTCATCCTCCCGCAATCGGCGGCAAGAGCGCTACCTCATCCCCATCCTGCACGCGCGCGTCGAGCTTGACCTGCTTCAGGTTCACGGCGGCGAGGGGGCGCTCGGGGAGCGCGCTGGCGCCGGGGAAATCCTCGCGCACGCGCCGCACCACGTCCCCTACGGTCGCCGGGAGCGGCAGCGACACCGCGGCCTCGGAGCGTCCGACGAGCTCCGCGTAGCTGGCAAAAAACCGCACCCGTACCGTCGCCCGCGTCGCTGTGTCCATGCCTCTCGGCAAGATAGCCGTCCTCAGTTCCCGGTGGAACCGGTGGCGAGGCCGCTCCAGATCTTTGCCTGCTTGGCGCTCGGCGACGGCGCGGGTGTGAGCGTGAACGACACCAGGGTGCGCTCGCGCACCGTCGTGCTCAGGCTCAGGGCCCGACCGGCGCGCGTCACGCCGATCACGAGCGGCGCTCCGGCCTGGCCGCGGTAATGGTCCCGGAACTTCACACCCCAGTCTTCGTCCGGCCGGGTCTCGATCTCGCCGACCTTGAGCAGCACATCGCCGGGCTCGAGCCCGGCGGCCTCGGCGGCGCTCCCCGGCACCACGCCCTGCACCACGAGCTTGCTGGAGTCGCCGGGTTGGGCATTCACCCCGAGGAACGGACTGGATTGGGTCTGCCGAGCGACCGCGATCCCGGCCTTCGGAAACACGCTCTCGTAGGGGAGCGGCTCCCGCCCGTTGATGTAGCGCTGGTAGAAGCCGTCCACGTCGGGCATGCCGGCCTCGCGGAGCAGTCCGAGCAGGTCGGCGGTGCTGAAGCCTTTACGGCGCTGGTAGAAGCGCGTGTAGAGCGCCCGCGTGACGTCGTCGAGGCTCTTGCGGTTGTCCGTCGCGTCCCGGATCGCTACGTCGAGCAGCATTCCGGTGAGCGCGCCCTTCGGATAGTAGAGCTGGGAGCTGTTCACGAAGACTTCGTGGATCCACGTCGCCACGCTGCCATCCTCTTCGCTCCACGGCTCGGGAGCGGACTCGACCTGCTGCATGTCCTGCGCGGCATTCTCCAGGAAC
>DASQAM010000029.1:0-7845 GCA_035635735.1 Gemmatimonadales bacterium
GCGACTCAGCGTGAAGTCCCGCAACGCCGTTCGCCGCTTTCGCGGGGCGGCGGATGATCCGGCGACGCTGGGACGGGCCCTCGACGTGGCGTATCTCGTGAGCGGCAGTGTGGGGCGGCCTGGTCGGGGGCAGAGCCCGGCCGTCACGGTCGAGTTGCTGCGGGCATCGGACGGGATGCACGTCTGGGGCGGTCAGTACGACAGCCGCGATACGGCACTCCAAAAGATTCCACAAGCCGTGGCGCGCGCCGTGGCGACGGCCATCACGGGCGCGCTCCGGCCCGTCGAGCGAACCGCCCTCGCGAGCCGACCGCCACGCGATCCCGGCGCCTACGATCGCTTCCTGCGCGCGAACTACGAGCTCGGACAGCGGACGCCGCGAGCCGTGCGTCGCGCGATCGACCAGTACGAGAGCGCCCTGCGGCTCGATCCGGGCTTCACGCCCGCCCTCGCCCGGGTCGCCGTCGGTTATGGACTGTTCCTCGACTGGGGGTGGGAGTACCCCGGCCTGTCGTCGGAGGCCGTGTTGTCTCGGGGGTTCGACGCGGCGGACCGCGCGCTGCAACAGGACTCCGCATCGGCCGACGCGTGGATGGCGCGCGGCTTCCTGCTCAGCTTCCGGAATCCGCGCACGTTCGCGGGCGTGCACGAGGCGCTGCTGCGCGCCATCGCGCTCGATCCACGGAACGCGGAAGCGCACCACCAATACGGGATGGCTCTGCTCTGGTTGGGTCGCGACTCCGCCGCCGCCGACATGTACGGCCGAGCGCTCCAGCTCGAACCGGAGCGGCCGATCACGTTGTTCAATCTGGGGCGTGTCGCGGCGCGGCAGGTGCACTACGCGGAGGCTCGTCGCTGGGCGGACAGCGCCCTGGCCATCGACCCCGGAGCCGACTACGCCTACGTACTCCGGGCCCTCGCGGAGTTCCGGCTCGGCAAACCCGCCGAGGCGCGTGTCGACGCTGAGACGGCGGCGCGTCTGCGATCGGGATTCCGAGTGCCCGGCGAGGCGGTCCTCGCACTCGTCGAGCTGCAGGCCGCCGACACACCGGCCGCGCGAACACGAATCGAGCGCTTGGAGCGCGAGATCCGCTCCGCGGGTAACCACACGACCACCGACGCCGCGTGGGTGGGACGCGCGCTCGTGGCCCTGCACGAGCCGGATCGGGCGCTCGAGCTGCTCGAGCGCGTCCGGCCCCACGGCGCGCGGCTCTGGTACTACCTACGGGCGCCGGAGTTCGACGCGATCAGATCCAATCCGCGGTTCGCCAACCTCGTCGCGGAGTCGGCGCCGGAATGAGGCGGGGGGGCGGTCAGACGGTCTGTCGATCCGTGGGCCCGCTCGCGTCCGCGTTACGGTCCGCCGGTCCGTCCGTCCGCCTGACCGCCCTGCTGCTCCTCTGCGCCTGTCAGCCCCAGGCCCGTCGCTTGCTGCTCCTCGACCTCGCGCTGTCGGACCCCGTCCTGTTGAACGGCACGGCCCGGCCCTGGCGCGACCAGGGCTATACGGTCGAGTACCGCCGCTTCTATCCCCACCTCGCCCGCGCCGATCTCGAGCGTTATCGGGTGCTGCTGTTCCTTTTGGGCCGTGAGCCCGAAGCGCCATCGGACGCCCTCACCGTCGGCGATCTCGCGCTGCTCACCGAATGGGTGCTGCGGGGCGGCGTCGTGGTGCTCGGCTACGATGCGGACGGTGAAGGGTATCTGGACCGCTGGACGGCGAACCGCTGGCTCGAGTTCGTCGGGACGGGGATCTCGATCGGCGATCGACTGCTCGAGGACACTACCGTGCGCGTGCTCACGACCACTGGGCGCCCGCAGCCGTGGGCGGAGGGCCGGGCCATGGGTGATGAGCCGCTCGGATCGGTGTTCGATCCCTTTCCGCTCGACCGGAATGATGTCGTCACAACCCGCGATTCCTCCCAGCTGATCGCCGTGACCTCGAGGCAGGCGTTCGTGCGCATACCGCGCACCCCGGCGCCCCGGCCACGCGCCGGCGTGGTGGCGGCCACCAGGATCGGCGACGGGCTCGTGGTCGTCATCAGCCGCCACGCGCTCGGCGCTCTGGGGCCACAGTTCCGGTCGACGACCGCCCCCCTGCAGCAACCCGACGCCCTGGAACGCACCCACGAGTTCCTCGGCGCGCTCGCGCGCTGGACCCGACGCCCGGCCGAGTGGGCGCACGTCCCGCCCGCGGCGCGCGGCGGGCCGCTGGTGCTGGAGCAGGCGCCGGTTCCCGTCGAGCGCGCGCCCCCGGCCATGGCTCCCCCGGGCGGCGTCGACACGATCGCGCTGCCACTCCTTCCGGACCCGAAGCTCGCCCGTGCGACCAGCACCCCCGAGTGGCTCCGGCAGCAGGGGATGCGGGTGTTGTGGTCCCCCCTCTTCGCGACCCGTGATGGGCGGCGCGTGATGCGATCGGGCGCCTCGCTCGATTCGCTCGTCGTCTTGCTCGATGCCGGGGGGTTCAACCTGCTCGCCGGCGACGCCAGCCCGGAGAGCACGGACTCCCTGCACGTACGCTGGGAGGAGCGCGACGCCGTGCGTCGCGCCTGGGCGGAGGCGGTGAAGCGGCTGCAGCCGACGAGTGTAGCGTGGATCCCCCTGCTGGATTACGCCAACGTGCGGCACGCCGCTCCGGATTCGTCGCGAGGCGCGCGCGGCGAGGGACTCGCGGCCCCGTGCGCCCTCGACTCGACCTTGTGGGGGGAGGGACTTCCGTCGGCGTTCGGCGCCCTCGCCCGGCTGGCTGCGGAGCAGCGGACGCTCGTCATTGCGCTCGGTCTCGACGTCGGCACAGCGCGCAGCTACTCGATGGGCCAGGAGTTCTGCGACGCGGCGTGGCGGCGCGGGCTGGCGGTTCTCATCCGAACGGGCGCGGCGGGGGGAGGCTGGGATTCGCTCCCCTACGCCGCCCGCTACCCGGCGCTGCGCGACGCGGGCCTGCTGCCCCGGTACTACCGCGCCCTGGAGGACGAGGTTGCCGCCCGCGCCACGATACTCCGGGATCGGGTGTTGCGGCAGCGCCGAGACCTTTACTTCGCGTTCCGGCTGGCGCAACCGCCGGCCGATTGGTTCACGTTCGGCCTGCTCCGCGGCTTCGGGCTTCCGGACCGCCCGCTGCTCCTGTTCACACCGGAGTTATGGACCCGCGACCTGCTCGCGTTCTACCGCGCTCGCGGCCTCAACATCGTACACGCGGTAGCCCTCGTTCCGCCGTCGCTCCGGGCACGTGACTGGTCCGGCGTCAAGCTGCTGGTGTTCGGCGAAAGTGACGGGTTCTGGCTCGCACCCGAGGAGCCCGCCGGGCCGGGCGCCGGCAGGCGCCTGCCGCAGGATAGCCTGGGCCGCCTGCTGCGGCGGCTGGCGCGCTAGACTTGCCCTGACCCTTCCAGAACCGGTAGTTTTCCTGCCGGGTGGCGGTAGGGTGTGATGGTCGCGGCATGCCGGCTGGAGTGGCGTGCCGAGGAAAGTCCGAGCTCCCGAGGGCAGACTGCCAGGTAACACCTGGGCGCCGTAAGGCGACGGAAAGGGCCACAGAAAACAAACCGCCCTTTATCCAAGGGTAAGGGTGAAACGGTGGGGTAAGAGCCCACCGCGCGCCTGGTAACAGGCGTGGCACGGTAACCCCCAGTCGGAGCAAGGCCAAATAAGCAGCGAGACCCGGCCCGGGTCGTCTGAGCTGCGGGTAGGCCGCGTGAGGTGGCTGGCGACAGCCATCCCAGAGAGATGACCATCTGCCCGCCTCGGCGGGCAAACAGAACTCGGCTTATGGCCCTACCGCCCACCTCTCGATGACCTCGCCGTCGAAACCCTACCCCGCACAGTGGGAGCAGGTCGCGGACCTGCGGGTGTTCCGCACGACCACCCAGGAATGGGAGAAGCTCATCGGGTGGCGCGCCGACATGGGAAAGCGGGGCTGGAAGCTGTTACGCGTTGCAAGTGAGGGGACCGAGATGGTGGCTGTCTTCGGCCGGACCAAGGGCGACCGCGCGCCCGCGCCGGATACCGCCTAAGGAGCGCCCCATGATTCGTCGGCTGCTGCTCGCGGGAACGGCGCTCACCGCCGCCTGCGCCCCAGGGAGTCGCGGGACGCCCACCGCGGCTGCCCCCGCATTAACCCCCGCGCCGGGCGTCCCGCCGACGAGTCCGGCGACGGAGGGGGCGTCCGCGCACCGACCCGACGCGGTGCGCTACGGACCCAGCGCCCTACGCTACGTCGTACACCGGCGACTCCACATTCAGCAAGCCCTCGGCGATCAGACGCAAGCCCAGGACGTGGGCGCGCGGATCTTCGTGGCGACGGCGATCACGGGCCCCGCCGACAGCATCGGCTACCCGGCCACCTTCCTCGTCGATTCGATCGTTGCCGACTCGGGTACACCGCCGCCGATTGTGGACAACGTCAACAAGGTGCGCAAGCTCGTGTTCGCGGGACGCGTGGCATCGCGTGGCGAGTTCGTAAACGCCCTGGCGTCAGACAGTGCCGTGGCGCAGTCCGTGGTCCAGCTCCTCGGGAACTTTCGGGACTTCCTACCGCGGCTGCCCCTCGACGGCGTCAAGCCCGGAGCCGCCTGGACTGACACCGTCGAGACCAGCCAGAAGGGGAGCGGCTCCGAGGTATCGCGCCGCACGATCACGCACGCGACGGCGGCGGGGTGGGAGGACCGCCTCGGCACCCGCGGCGTGCGGGTGGACGGGAGCCAGACCTATCGGGTCGCCGGGGGCGGCAAGAACGCGGGGCAGCCGTTCGAGCTCTCCGGTGCCGGAACAGGCAGCGGGGTGGCGTACATCGCCGCCGACGGCCGCTACCTGGGCGGAGAGTGGCAGGACTCGACCACACTGACCGTTCGGCTGCCGGTCCAAGGCGTGGCCGTCCCGGTGATCCAGGTGACTCGGACCACCGTCGCGGTGTTGCCGTAGTGGGCGGACGGTCGGACCGATGGACGGTCGGACTGTTCCTTCCGCTCCTGCTCCTGGCGTCAGGCGCGCTCGCCCAAGTCGCCCCGAACAGCGCCACGTTGTATCTCCATCCTACCGATGTCAGCGACGCGCGCGCCCTCTGGGTGAACCCCGCGGGGCTGGGCCATTTCCCGGAAGCGTCGGTCCATCTCGATCTCACCGTCGGTGATCCCGGCGCCAAAGGTCGGCTGCGGCAACTTACGCTGGGCGTCAACTCCCGCGGCCTGTCGCTCGGCTACCAACGCGACTTGTTCAGCTCCGGGCGGCGCGGCCATACCTACAAGCTGGGGTACGCTGCGGGCCGTGGGGGACTCGCGGCTGGGTTCGCGACGGCCCTATATCGGGGCGGGACCTCGGGGACCGGCTGGGACGTCGGCATCCTCTACGACTGGACGCCGGCGGTGTCGGTTGGTGGGGTGATCCGGAACATTGGACAGCCGGTTGTGCGCGATTCGACCCTGCGTCTCACATACGTCCCGAGCGCCACGCTGCAGCTTGCGGGGCGGCGGGTCGTCCTCTCCGCGCTCACCCGCCTCACATCCGATGGGGTGACGGGCTACGGCTTCGGTCTGCGCGGCACACTCCGAGCGGGAACGTCGCTTCCCCTCGGCCTGCTCGCACGCCTCGACACGGACCGCTCGTTACGCCGCGGCGGTTTTGCGTTCGGCTTCTCACTCGGCGCTGCAGACATGGCCGGTCTAGTCGCGACGACTCCCGCCGATGTCAACGGAATCGACGCCCTCAGCCTGTACGGTGTGTCGACGCGACGCTTCACCAGCGCGCGGCGCTCGAAGCCCTAGTCTTCGCCGATCAGTTCAGTTGTCCGAGCCGACGCGCGAGCTCGTAGACATCGCGGAACGAGAGGTGGCGAAACACTGTGTCGCGGCGCGCGCGCGGCAGGGCGAGGACCAGCCGGAACGAGAGCCCGCCCCGCAGCTCGGCCCCATAGCGCACTTGGACCGAGTCCCGACGATAGGCGCGCACGCCGTGCGGCGTCACCACCGCCACGCTGCGGCGCGCCACGAGCAGCAGCGTGCTATCGTCGGCGCCTCGGGGCGAAAACAGGTACAGGGCCGCATCTCCGGGAACGAGTGCGCCCTGGCGCCGCAGGGGCTGGGCGAGACTGTCGGGGATGGGCGCGCGGACCGAGACGCGGGGAGGCCTCGACAGAACGGTGAGCGCCACGAAGAGGAGGGCCCCCACGACGCCGAGTCCCAAGAGCGCGCTCAGCGCCGTCGCCAGGACGGGAGAGCGCAGCCGCACGATGTCCTGCGCCGCGGTCGGGAGGGCCTCGACCAGAGCCCGGCTCAGCTGCTCGGCGGTCTGAAAGCGCTCGGCGGGGTCCTTGGCCAGGGTGCGATCGACCAGCTCGGCGAGCGCAGTGGGGATTTCGCTCCGGTGGTTCCGCACCGGCACCGGGGTGGCGGTGGCCTGCTTCATGAGGATGGATTGAGCCGACTCGCCGTCGAAGGGCGGCACGCCGGCGAGCATCTGGTACAACACGACCCCGAGCGAATAGATGTCCGATCGGGCATCCACGTCCTCTCCCGTGGCCTGCTCGGGACTCATGTAATGCGGGGTCCCGACCACCATGCCTTCGGTGGTGAGCTGGCTGGCGGACGCCTCCTGCGCGGCCTTGGCGATCCCGAAGTCGGTCACGAGCACATGGCCCGTGCTGTCGACCAGGATGTTGTCGGGCTTCACATCGCGATGCACGACGCCCTGGAGATGCGCGTGGCCGAGCGCGTCCGCCACTTGCCGCGCGATGCGGGCGGCATCGCGCAGCGAGAGGCGTCGATGCCTTTCGAGCAGCTGTCGGAGCGACGCCCCGTCGATGCAGCGCATGACGATATACAGGACTTCGTTCTTATAGCCCCCGACCTTGTAGATCGGCACGATATGCGGGTGCTCGAGCCGCCCGCTGGTGCGCGCCTCGCGCACGAACCGCTCGGCGAGGCCGGGCGAGGGTGTGAGTCCCAGGTCGAGCACCTTCACCGCGACGTCCTGGCCCTGCTCCTGGTCCCGGACGCGGAACACGGCGGCGAATCCGCCTTCGCCCAGGACATCTCCAACGGTAAATTTTTTGCCGAGGGCTTTCTGGAGGCGGCGACGCAGCGTGGTGAGATCGAGCGACATGGCGGACGCGAAACCTAGGAACCTGCGCCGCGTGGCGCTAGGGACGGCGGCGGTCGTCCTCGTGTGGCTGCTCGCGGTATGGCCGCCCCCGATGTGGTGGCGCGATCACTGGCCGCGGGAGACGGCGATGATGCGCGAACAGGCGGTCGGGGGCGCGGATTCCGCGCGCCCCGTCGTCCGCCCGTCGGCCCTCAACGACATCTCGCCCGTCCTCCAGCGCATGGTCATCATCGCCGAGGACTCACGGTTCCGCTCGCACATCGGGATCGACCCCGCCGAGATCGCCGACGCGCTCGGCGTGGACGGCGCTCACGGGTTCTGGTCCGCCCTCGGCGCCGCATGGCGGCACCGCGACCGCCTCCGGGGCGCGAGCACCATCACGCAGCAGCTTGCCAAGAATCTGTATCTCTCCTCGTCGCGCAACCCGATCCGTAAGGTGAAAGAAGCGGTGACCGCCCTGCGGCTTGAGCTCGCGCTGTCCAAGGACCGAATTCTGGAGCTGTACCTGAGCGTCGCGGAGTGGGGGCCGGGCATCTGGGGAGTCGACGCGGCGAGCCGCGCGTACTTCGGGGTACCGGCGTCGCATCTCACCGCCGAGCAGGCGGCCGAGCTCGCGGCCACGCTGCCGCATCCCCGCAGCTCGAACCCGACGTTCCGTCCGGACCGCATGCTGACGCGCCGCAACCTGATCCTCGCGCGCTACCGGGGCGTGGACGTATACATCCCGCCGGAGGAAGAGATGGACAC
>DASQAM010000030.1:0-1854 GCA_035635735.1 Gemmatimonadales bacterium
CGGGGCGCGACGGTCGGCGTGCGGTACATGATGAAGGACGTGGCCCGGGGCTTCGCGCTCGACAGCGGCGTCGTCGAGGTGCGCGCGACCGGCGCTGTTCTCACGGTTGTCGCGCGTGGCACCGGACTCGAGACCGCGGCCGCGGGGCGGGTGGCGGTTGAGGCGTCGTTCGACGCGGTGCCGCTCGAAACGGACACCGTCTCTTGCCGGACGACATTGTGACGCTGCGGGTCGGGCTGATCGGCACGGGGTTCGCGCGTCGGGTGCAGGTTCCGGCGCTGCGCCTCGTGCCGGGCGTAGCGGTGACCGCGATCGCGAGCGGCAGCATGGAACGCGCCCGCGCTGTCGCGGCGGAGTTCGGTATTCCCAACGCATTCGGGAGCGGTGAGGCGCTCGCCCGCGCTCCCGAGGTCGACCTCGTCATCGTGTCCTCGACGCCCGACGCCCACGCCCGTCACGCGATCGCGGCGCTGGAGGCGGGGAAGCACGTGTTGTGCGAGAAGCCGATGGCGCTCACGGTCCGGGAGGCGGAGGAGATGCTCGAGGTCGCGGAGCGGAGCCGCGGGCTGGCCCGTATCGACCACGAGCTGCGCTACGAGCCCAACCGGCGCAAGGTGCGGCAGCTGATCCAGGTCGGCGCCATCGGACCGGTCCTCCATCTCGAGCTCGTGCTCAGACCGTACGTGCGCGGCGACGGGCGGCCGCAGGCGTTCGATGCTCCCTGGAGCTGGTGGTACGATGCCGCGAGAGGCGGCGGCATCCTGGGCGCGGTCGGGTCACATCTCATCGACCTGTGCCGCTTCTGGACCGGCAGTGAAGTCGTCGAGGTCGGCGGCCGGGCGGCCACGTTCGTTCCGGAGCGCTACGACGAGCAGCGCGTGCGGCGCCCGGTGACCGCCGACGAATACGCGAGCTTCGTGATGCGGCTCGCGAGCGGCGCGCTGGCCACTATCACGCTGACGACGGTGGCGACACACGGGCCCGGACATTTCGCCCAGATCACCGGCCGCGACGGCACGCTCGTGTTGACGGGCGAGACGTCGCTCGAGATCGGTCGCCCCGGCGGGCCGCTCGAGGATGCCAGCGCGCCGGATGATCTCTGGGAGCAGACCGCCCCCAACAACATGTGGGCCCGCTCGTTCGTGCGGCTGATGCGGGATGTCGTCACCGTGCTCGCGGGCCGGCCCGCCACGGGTGAGCCCGCCACGTTCTACGACGGCCTGGCGGTGCAGCGTGTCATGGACGCCGTGCGCGATGGGCGCGGTGCACGGTTAGATTGACGCCGTGGAACAGACCTACTTCCGACGCGGCTTCGGGCTCAAGGGCGACATCGAGGGGGCCCTCGCGGCCGACTATCACAGCCAGGTGGTGGATCGCATCCGCGCTCACGGCTACGTCCTCGCGGTCGGCGACCTGACATTCAAGCTCGCCCGCGAGTTCGGGTTCTGCTACGGAGTGGACCGCGCGGTCGAGTACGCGTACGAAACGCGCACCAAGTTTCCCGAGCGCCGTGTGTTCCTGGTCGGCGAAATCATCCACAACCCCCACGTCAACAAGAAGCTGCAGGCCATGGGGGTCGAGTTCCTACACCGGCCGGACGACGGTGAGTTCGACTTCCACGAGATCACCCCGGCGGACGTCGTCATTCTTCCGGCCTTCGGGGTCACCGTGAAAGATTTCGAGCGGCTGCGCGAGGTCGGATGCGTGCTCGTGGACACGACCTGCGGATCGGTGCTCAACGTGTGGAAGCGCGTGGACTCCTACGCCAAGGACGGGTTCACCGCGGTGATCCACGGCAAGTACTACCACGAGGAGACGAAGGCCACCTCGAGCCAGGTCACCAAGTACCCGAGC
>DASQAM010000031.1:0-5652 GCA_035635735.1 Gemmatimonadales bacterium
GCGGGCGCCGACCATGATCGAGCTTCGCGACAAGCTCACCAACGAGCCCCTCGGCACCATCAGCGACGAGGAGCTGCGCTTCCTGGTCGACGAGCTCGAAGAGGAATCGACCACGGATCGCGATTACTACATCAGCTCCGATACCATCGACATGCTCGAGGCCGATGGTGCTCCCGCATCGTTACTCACTCTGCTCAAGCGCATCCTCGGATCCGAGGAGGGAGTCGAGGTACGTTGGGTCCGCACGTGAGGAGACCACGCCGATGTGACTCCTCTGTGTCCTCAGTCTGCTCCTGTTGACGATCTCGACCGCCGCAGCTGGCCAGACCAAGAGCCCGATGGCCGTCTTTCCCGCGACGGAAGTCGAGTGGAAGCGTGGCCGGCACACTCCATCTGGGGATGGGGGAGCGGTTCGATCGTGCGTCCACGCGAACGCTGGCCACCGGCTCATTCGTCTACTGGCCCGCGGGAACGAAGCATTTCGCCTGGGCCGAGGGCGAGACGGTTCTGCAACTGCACGGTCTAGGGCCCTGGACGATCACCTACGTCAACGCAACGGACGACCCACGGACTCAGCATCCGTGAGCCTGCGGAGCCCCCCGCATGCTCGGTAGCGCCCGGCTCACGGCCTTCGTGGCGACCGCACACCCCTCTCGCGCCAAGGAATTCTACGGGAGCACGTTGGGGCTCACGCTCCTCACGGACGACGAGTTCGCCCTGGCCTTCGACTCGAACGGCACCCAGCTGCGCGTCCAGAAAGTGGAGCGAGTCGAGCCCCCGCCATTCACGGTGCTGGGTTGGCAGGTGCCGAATATCCGGGCGACCATCACAGACCTCGCCCAGCGCGGCGTGGCATTCGATCGGTTCCCGTTCCTCCAACAGGACGATCTGGGGATCTGGGCGGCCCCAAGCGGTACCAAGGTGGCGTGGTTCAAGGATCCGGATGGCAACCTCCTGTCTCTGGCCCAAAGCCCGGCGTCCTGAGACGGATGGAGCGGCGTCGCTTTACATTTAGACATGCCCTCAATGGACATGCCTCCGACCCGAGCGGCGGGCGCCGCTCTCCTGCTCGTATGTACCGTCTCGACGCTGGCCTGCACGCGGCGTGACGCGCCTCCCCGTGAGACGACGGTGTCCACCCCGCCCGCCGCCGCGGCCCCCGACAGTTTTCTCGTTGCTCTCACGACCAGTCGCGGCCCCGTGGCAGTGGTCGTGCACCGCTCCTGGGCACCCCACGGCGTCGATCGACTCTACGCCCTCGTCCACGCCGGCTTTTACGATGGCGCGCGCTTCTTCCGGGTAGTCCGAGGCTTTGTCGTTCAATTCGGACTGCCGGCCGACCCGCAGCTCGGTCGGTCCTGGTCGTCACAGCTCATTCCGGACGATCCGGTGCGCCATCCCAATCGACGCGGGACCGTCACCTTCGCGAGCGCGGGACCGAACACCCGCACGACGCAGCTGTTCGTGAACCTGGCCGATAACCTGCGGCTGGACGCGCTCGGCTTCGCTCCCATCGGACAGGTGGTGGAGGGGTTGCAGGTCGCGGACGGTCTGTACGGGCAGTACGGCGAGCGCCCGTCCCAGGACTCGATTCGCCTGCAAGGCGACGCGTACCTCAAGCGCGTGTACCCCAACCTCGACCAGATCCGGACTGCGAGGATCGTGGGCGAGTGGCGGTGAATCGCCGCAGGGGATGTCCGCCCGGGCGGCCCTCCGCAACCGTGCGTTCTCGGCCCGCCAACGGTGGGTGGCGGCTCGCGTCAGCGAGGCGGTGACGCGCTGGACCCGCCAGGAGGGATACCCACCCCCGTACTGGGTCCTCCTCGACTTGGCCCGGACCGCAACGGAGGCGTTGCGCGGGGCGCGTCCGTCGGCGCAGCTTTAGCGTACGCCTACTTCCGTCAGGAGCTCGATCTATGCCCAAAGGTGAAGAGCGCAGGTTGGCCGCGTTGGCTAAAAAGAATGCGGCCAAGGCCGCGAAGGCGAAACCCAACAAGCGCCGGCAATACGACGACACGCTTCCTCCGGAACGGGAAGAAGATGTCGAGTTGCGCGACTTCTTCTCGGAGATGAAGAAGCGCGAGTTCTAGTACGGTTACTCCCAGCTTCAAGACCTTCGTGCTCGAGCAGCTCGGCCGTGTGGTGCCGCGCGTGAGGGCCAGGAGCATGTTCGGCGGCGTGGGGATTTACTCCGGGGATCTCTTCTTCGCCCTGGTCGCCGACGACGCGCTGTACCTCAAGGGGGACGACGCCAGCCGACCGGATTTCGAGGCGCGGGGCATGAGTCCGTTTCGGCCGTTCGGGGAGGACGGCGAGGTGATGCAGTACTACCAGGTGCCGGCGGATCTCCTGGAGGACGTCGAGGCGCTGCGGCCCTGGGCCGTGCAAGCAGTCGCCGCAGCTGAACGAAAGCGCGCGAAACGAAAACGCCCCAGGTAAGCCGCACCGCTCTCGGCTGCCGCGTCAAGTCCGGCTGGGCCACGGCGGTGCTCGTGGAGGGCCCGGCGCGCTCGCCGCGCGTGATCGATCGGCGCGCGATCGACTTGAGCGACGCGCAGGTGCCCACATCGCGCCAGCCCTATCACGCCGTAAGGGACGCCCGGCCCGGCCAGGCCGCCAAGCTGGAGCGACGCCTCCGCGGGTTGGTCCAACGAGTCACCAAGCGATCGCTCGGCGCGCTGCTGAAGGAGTATCGCCGGCAGGGACGCCCGGTCCGGCGTGTCGCGCTGGTGGTGGGGAGTCTCATCGATCCCGCCAGGATCGGTAACGATCACATCCGGGCGCACGCCCTCGAAGGACAACTGTTCCAGACCGCGCTCGAGGGCGCGGCGCGCGCGGCGCGGTTGCCGTGTACCACTCTGGTGGAGCGCTCCCTCTACGAGACCGCGGCGACACGCCTCAAGCGGTCGCCGGACGCGCTCCGCCGTGCCGTGACGGACCTGGGTGGCTCGCTTGGAGGGCCGTGGCGCGCCGACGAGAAAGCGGCGACACTCGCGGCGTCGCTCGCGCTCGTGTGAGTTGACCTGTCGGCATTGCTCGGCTAAGTTGTTGTGCGATGCCGACCTACGAGTATAAGTGCCCAGCCGGGCATGGGTTCGAGAAGTTCTACCCGACGATGAACAGCAGTCGCCGCGTAAAGTGTCCTACCTGCGGTAAAATGGCGGAGCGGCAGATCTCAGGTGGTACCGGGCTGGTGTTCAAGGGCTCGGGCTTCTACATCACCGACTACAAGCGGGCGGGCGAAAAGCAGGGCGGGGAGGAGACCAAGCCAGCGGCCGCGTCCACGGCCGGCGCCGAGTCGAAATCCGGCGCCGAGCCGAAGCCCGCGGCCGAGGCGAAGCCCGCGGAGCGCACCAAGAAGAAAAAAGACTCCGGCGACAAGTGAAGGCGCACGAGGTGATCCGCGCGGCCCTGGCGGATGCCGCGGCGCGGCTGGGGGTGTCCCTTTCTCCGTCCGCGGTCGAGCTCGAGCGGCCGCGCGACCCCGCGCACGGGGACGTGGCCACGAACCTGGCGCTCACGCTCGCGAAGTCGCTCAAGCAGAAGCCGCGGGCGGTCGCCGAGCGGCTGGTCGCAACCCTCCAACTGCCACAGGGTCTGGTCCGCAAGATCGAAATCGCGGGCCCCGGGTTCATCAACTTCTTTCTGGCTGAAGCCCAGCTCGCGAGCGTCCTCCAGGCGGTGCTGGCGGCGGGCGACCGTTATGGCCGGAGCGACGTGGGGCAGGGTCGGTCCGTGAACGTGGAGTTCGTCTCCGCCAACCCGACCGGGCCGCTGCACGTGGGGCACGGGCGCGGTGCGGCACTGGGTGACGGCATCGCGGCGCTGCTCGAGTGGACGGGTCACGCCGTGAAGCGCGAGTTCTACGTGAACGATGCGGGGACCCAGATCGACAAGCTCGCGCGCTCCCTGTGGGCCCGCGTGCAGCGGGCGGTCGGGCGGGCGGCGGAGATTCCCGAAGGGGGCTATCATGGCGAGTATCTGGTCGAGCTCGCGGCGGCGATTCTCGCGCGCGAGGGACGTCGCTTCGCGGACCTCCCGGAGGAAGAAGGGGTGCGTCGCTGCCGTGCGATCGGCGTGGAGTCGCAGCGCGCCGAGCAGGACGCGGATCTGCGGGAGTTCGGCGTCGAGTTCGACGTGATCTTCTTCGAGTCGTCGCTGTACCGCGAGGGGCTGCTCGAGCAAACGCTCCACGATCTCGCGACGCGTGGCTACACCTACGAGCAGGACGGCGCGCTGTGGCTCCGGACCACGGCGTTCGGCGACGACAAGGACCGGGTGCTGCGCAAGTCGGATGGCACGTACACCTATTTGCTGCCCGACATCGCGTATCACCGCCAGAAGCACGAGCGCGGCTTCGCTCGGGCCATCGACGTGCTGGGGGCCGACCATCACGGCTACATCGGCCGGATGCAGGCCGCGATGCAGGCGCTGGGCTACCCCAGGGACTTTTACCACACGGTGCTGGTGCAGCTGGTCCGGGTGATGCGGGGCGGGGAAGAGGTGCGGTTCTCGAAGCGCTCGGGCGAGTTCGTCACCCTGCGCGACCTGTTCCAAGAGACCGGCGTGGACGCGGCGCGGTATTTCTTTCTGATGCGCCGTGGGGACTCCCAGTTCGTGTTCGACGTGGATCTCGCCAAGAGCCAGACCGACGAGAACCCCGTGTTCTACGTCCAGATGGCGCACGCGCGGATGAGCGGCATCTTCCGGGTGGCGGCGCGGGAGCCGGGTTCGATCGAGGCCGCCGGTGTGGACCTGAGCGTCCTGGTCGAGCCGGAGGAAGCAGACTTGCTGAAGGAAGGCGCCGCGTTTCCGGGCATCGTCGCACGCGCGGCTGAGGCGCTCGAGCCGCATCGCGTCACCGGCTACCTTGAGGGGCTCGCCCGCCTGGCGCACGCCTGGTACCACAAGTACCGCGTGCTCGGCGAGCCCCAGGAGGCGGCGCGCCTGGTGCTGGCGGCGGCGGTGCGCCAGGTGCTCGCCAACGGCCTCCACCTCGTGGGGATCAGCGCCCCGGATCGGATGTGACGTGTGAGTCTGCTCGTGGTGGGCTCGATCGCGCTGGACTCGGTGTACACGCCGTTCGGCGAAACCGCGGACGCGCCCGGCGGGTCGGCCGTGTTCTTCAGCGCCGCCGGCGCGATCCTGCACCCGGTCCAGGTGGTAGGGGTGGTGGGGACGGATTATCCGCTCGACGCGCTCAAGGCGCTCGAGGCACGCGGCGTGGACCTCGCGGGCGTCGAGCAGGCCCCGGGCGAGTCATTCCGCTGGAAGGCGAAGTATTCCTACGACCTTGCCAGCCGCGAGACGCTCGAGACCCGGCTCGGCGTCTTCGCCGAGTTCCGCCCCAAGCTGCCGCCGAAGTTCCGCGACGCCCGCTACCTGTTCCTCGGCAACATCGATCCCGAGCTGCAGCTCGGGGTGCTCGACCAGGTGAAGCAGCCGGCGCTGGTCGCCTGCGATACGATGAACTACTGGATCCACTCCAAGCGCGACCTGCTGCTCGAGCTGCTGCGCCACATCGACATCCTGATGGTGAACGACTCCGAGGCGCGCGAGCTCTCGGGCGACTGGAACATCTACCGCGCGGCGCGCTGGGTGCTCGAGCGCGGTCCCAAGATGACCGTCATCAAGCAGGGCGAGCACGGCGCC